>USBH01000020.1 GCA_900552925.1 uncultured Oscillospiraceae bacterium | reverse complement strand
TACACCGTCTAATTCGTCGGCAGCGTCAGATGTGTATAAGAGACAGGTATGGGTACGTATGGCTGAACCGGTAGCCGAGCTGCTGCGCAAGCCCGAGGCTCTCGAGGTTCGCCGCGTCCCACGAGGGGTACAGCCCCCGCTCGAGGCAGTCGAGGATCAGCCGCGCGGCGCAGGCGCGGGCCAGGTGGCGCCGGCGGTGCGCTTCGTGCGTGCCGATCTCGATCTCGATGCCGCCGTCGAACACGGAATACGACGACGCGCCGCAGACGATCTCGCCGTTTTGCAGCGCAAACACGCCGAGCGCCTGCGCGGAAAACGACGCGTAGTCCGCAAAATTCGAGATGAAGTCGCGCATCCAGCCGCCCTTCTCGCGGATCTGCGCCCAGATTTCCGGCGTCATGCCCGAAAGCACGTAGCCCGCCGGGACGTTCGCCGCAAAGCGGCGCAGGCGCGCCGGGTCGAACACGCCGCTCTCCTTGCGCGTCGCGTACCGCACGCCGCCGCCCATGTCGCAGAGCAGCGACCGGCAGAGCGCGAACTGCGCTTCGTCCGGCGCGGCGAGCAGCATCGGGTGGTCGATGTTCGCCTGCACGCCGGCGAGCAGCGCCTGCACCGCATCGGCGTCCTCCGCCGGGGAAGCGAGCAGCGCGAAGTCGCCGAGCAGCACGCAGGCCGCCGTCATCGCGCGGCCCACGTAGATCTCGCCCATCGTGCCGTCGAGCGCCGACCAGACGATCGTCTCGTCCCAGCCGTCGAACAGCTCGAGCGCCGCGGACGGGTCCTCCAGCCTGTGAATATCAGAACTCATCTTTTATACTCCTTGTAAAGAGGCGGTTGATCGCCTCTCTCGGGCAGTCATTTTTATACAGTACGTTGTACACGGCACGGCAGATCGGCAGGTCGGCGCCGACGGTTTTGCCCAGCCGCAGCAGAGCGTCCACCGCGTAGTAGCCCTCCGCCAGCGCGTCGAACCGCTCGTGCTTCACGAATTTCTCGCCGAACATGCGGTTGTGCGAGTACGGGGAAAACAGCGTCGCCTCGTAGTCGCCGAGGTGGCACAGGCCGTAGGCCGAAAGCTCGTTGCCGCCGAGCGCGTCGATCAGCCGGGCGATCTCGCGCGTGCCGCGGGCCATCAGCGCGCCCTTGAGCGTCGAGAGGCCGAGGCCGTCGAGCATGCCGGCCGCGATGCCGATGACGTTTTTCGCCGCCGCGCCGATCTCGCTGCCGATCAGGTCCTGCCCGTAGTAGAAGCGGATCAGCTCGCTCGAAAACGCGTCGACCAGCATGTGCTTCGCGTCCTCGTCGGCGCTGTCGATGACCATGCAGTTCGGCACGCCGGCCGCAAACTCCTGCACATGGCCGGGGCCGACCCAGACCGCGACGCGGTTCGAAGCGTCGCAGCCCGCGGCGCAGACCTCGGAGAGCCGGAGCCCGGTCTCGATTTCGACGCCCTTCATGCACAGCACGAAAATTTTATCCCGCAGGTGCAGCGGCTCGAGCTCGCGCATCAGGCCGCGGAGCCCCTGCGAATTGACGGAAATGATGATGACCTCGCTTTCCGCCGCGCCCGAAAGCGCTGTGGTCAGCGTCAGCGAATCGGGCATCGTGACGAGCCCGTTCGAGCGGGTTTCGAGCAGCGCCTGCATCCTTGCGGAGCCTGCGCGCCCGTAAAGGGATACGCTGTGGCCGATCTTGTCGAGGTACCATGCGATGAAGGAACCCCAGCGGCCGCAGCCGATCACGGTAATTTTCATATCGGGAGAATCGCCTTTCCGACGGCGTCCATGCGCCGTCCTTTTTGATTTCCGCCGCAAACGCGCGCGGTCCCGGCGTGCGCCGGCTTATCGGTCGCGGAAGAGCGCCGCGCTGTCCTTGGCGTAGATCACGCCGGAGATCGCTGCGAGCAGCGCCGCGACGCCCATCAGCGCGAAGCCGATCCAGTAAAACACGGCCTGCAGCGTCTCGTAGGCCGGCAGCGCGATCAGGCCGAGCGCGTGCAGCTCGAGCACGTACTGCAGCAGGAAGATCACGCAGATTGCGACGATCTGCGAAACGGTTTTCGCCTTGCCCCAGCCGTTCGCCGGGATCACCTTGCCGTTTTCCACCGCGATCAGGCGGATGGAGGTGACGGCGAACTCGCGGATCATGATGAGCAGCACGAACCACACGTTCGCAAAGCCCGTCTCCACAAAGCAGACGAGCGCCGACATGACCATGATCTTGTCGGCGAGCGGGTCCATCAGCTTGCCGAAGTTCGTGATCAGGTTGTCGCGGCGGGCGATCTTGCCGTCGAGGTGGTCGGTGTAGGACGCCGCGCCGAAGATCAGCCCGGCGATCAGAAGATGGTGCGGGATGAAATCCGCCAGCGTGAAAAACACGAAGAACGGGACCAGCGCCATGCGCAGTATCGTCAGTTTATTCGGTAGATTCATGGTAATCACTATTCCTTATTTTTTGTGCCGGTCGGCGAAGCCGATCGCCGCCTGGCTCGTCGCGGCAAAGGCACAAATCGTGTGTGAAAAAGTATTTTTCACACGACCGCCCTCTTTCGGTCAGACGCGCGTGCCGAACAGGTCGCAGTCGACCGCCTCGTCGATGTGCACGGTCACAAGCTCGCCGAAGTACGGCTTTTTTTCCGCCGTGAAGAACACCTTGCCGTCGATGTCCGGCGCGTCCATCGCGCTGCGGCCGAACCAGCACTCGGCGTAGCGGTCGAAGCCCTCGGTCAGCACCTCGACGTCGCGGCCCACCTGCTTTTCGCCGAGGCGGTCCATGATGTTCATCTGCGAATCCATGATGAGCTCGGCGCGGTGGTTCTTGACCTCCTCGTCGATCTGGTCGGGCAGCTCGGCCGCCGGGGTGTCCTCCTCCTGCGAGTAGGCGAAGCAGCCGAGGCGCTCAAACTGCACCTCCTTGACGAACTCGGCGAGCTCGGTGAAGTCCGCTTCGGTCTCGCCCGGGAAGCCGGTGATCAGCGTCGTGCGCAGCGTGACGCCCGGGATCTTCTCCCGGATCTTCCGCATCAGCGCCGTGAGGCTCGCGCGGTCGCCGCGGCGGTTCATCGCCTTCAGAATCCTGCCCGACGCGTGCTGCAGCGGCAAGTCGATGTATTTGACGATCTTTTCCTCTTCGGCGATCGTGTCGAGCAGCTCGTCGGTGATCGCGTCCGGGTAGCAGTACAGCACGCGGATCCAGTGCAGCTTCTCGATTCCGCACAGGCGGCGCAGCAGCTTTGCGAGCGAATATTCGCCGTACAGGTCGAGCCCGTAGCGCGTCGTATCCTGCGCGATGAGGATCAGCTCCTTCGCGCCGTTTTCAACGAGCGCGCGCGCCTCCTCCTCGATGCTCTCCATCGTGCGGCTGCGGTAGCCGCCGCGGATCAGCGGGATCGCGCAGTAGGTGCAGCGGTTGTCGCAGCCCTCGGCGATCTTGAGGTACGCGAAGTAGCTCGGCGTCGAAAGCTCGCGGTCGCCGCACAGCGGCATCTTTTCCTTTTCCGGGAAGCGCTGCGTAAAGCCTTCCATCGCGCTTTCGATGCAGGCGGCGATGTCGCCGTTCGCGCCGATGCCGAACACGCCGTCCACCTCGGGCAGCTCCTTGTGGATCTCCTCGCGGTAGCGCTCCGCAAGACATCCCGTGACGACGAGCTTCTTGATGCGGCCCTCCTTCTTGAGCGTCGCAAGCTCGAGGATCTCGTCGATCGACTCCTGCTTCGCGCTCTCGATGAAGCCGCAGGTGTTGACGATCGCGACGTCGGCGAGCGCCGCGTCGTCGCACAGTTCAAAGCCCGCGTTTTTGAGGCTCGCCATCAGCATTTCGCCGTCCACCTGGTTTTTTGCGCAGCCCAGGCTGACCATTCCCACTTTGATTGCCATATGTAAAAAGTCCTTTCCTCTTGTTTTCAGCCGTATTTTCTTTCTATTTTAACAGAAAACAGACGGTTTTTCAATCGAAAAGCCGTCTGTTCACAAAAAACGTACAAATGGATTTGGTTTTTATTCCTCCGGGCCCTCCGCGTTCAATACGCTGAAGATTTCCTCGAAGCCGTAGCCGTACCGCTGCAGCGCGGCGACGGCGCGGCGGCGGACCTTTTCGTCCGTCCATGCGCCCGGATATTTCCGCTCCAGAATCGCGCGGATATTTTCCTCCGTCTCGTCGCGGTCTGTAGAAAACTCCGCGAGCACCGCCTCGATCACGTCGTCCGCGATGCCCTTCCGGCGCAGCTCCTGCTTCACGCGGCGCGCGCCGAAATGCTTGCCGCCGAACAGCGACTGCGCAAGGCGGCGCGCGTAGTCCTCGTCGTCGATGAGCCCGAGCTCCTCCATGCGGTCGGCCGCGCGCTGCGCCGCTTCGCGGTCGAACTCGGCGCGGGCGATCTTATCCGCGAGCTCCTTTTTGGAGTGCGCGCGGTGCTCGAGCAGGTAGAGCGCCTTCTCGTGGGCGCGGTGCTCGGCAGAGGCCTGCAAAAGCGCGTGCAGCGCTTCGTCGTCCAGCTCGTCGCCGACCGCAAGGCCGCTGCGCGCGAGCGTTTCCGTATCGACCTGCACGGCCGCCTCGCCGTCGATGTAAAGCTGCGAGAGCCTGCGGCGGCGCGGCCGGATATCCGTCAGGATCATTCGTCGTCATCGACGGTGATGTCGATGTCCGCCTTGACCTTTCTCGAATCAACGGGCTTTTCCTCGGGCATCGGGGCCGTCTCGACCGGCGACACGACCGGCTTGCCCTCGCCCTTCGCCGTCTTCAGGTAGAGCTTGTCGGCGTTCTGCTTGACGCGCTCGGTGATCTCCTCAAAAATATCGGGGTTATCCTGCAGGAACTTCTTCGCGTTCTCGCGGCCCTGGCCGATGCGCGTGCCGTTGTAGGAGAACCACGCGCCGCTCTTCTGCACGATGTCGAGCTTCTCGGCGAGGTCGAGCAGCTCGCCGACGCGGGAGATACCCTGCCCGTACATGATGTCGAACTCGACCTCGCGGAACGGCGGGGCCACCTTGTTCTTCACGACCTTGACCTTCGTGTGCGAGCCGATGATGTCGGTGCCGTTCTTGATGACCTCCTTCTTGCGCACGTCGATGCGCACGGAGGAGTAGAACTTCAGCGCGCGGCCGCCCGGCGTGACCTCCGGGTTGCCGTACACGACGCCGACCTTCTCGCGGAGCTGGTTGATGAAGATTGCGACGCAGTTCGACTTCGAGATCGCGCCCGCGAGCTTGCGCAGCGCCTGCGACATCAGGCGCGCCTGCAGGCCGACGTGGCTGTCGCCCATCTCGCCCTCGATCTCGGCGCGCGGCACGAGCGCGGCGACCGAGTCGACGACGATGACGTCGATCGCGTTCGAGCGCACGAGCGCCTCGGTGATCTCCAGCGCCTGCTCGCCGGTATCCGGCTGGGAGACGAGCAGCGAGTCCACATCGACGCCGAGCGCCGCGGCGTACACCGGGTCGAGCGCGTGCTCGACATCGATGAACGCGGCGTTGCCGCCCATCTTCTGCCCCTCTGCGACGCAGTGGAGCGCGAGCGTCGTTTTACCGGAGGATTCCGGCCCGTAGATCTCGACGATTCTGCCGCGCGGCAGGCCGCCGATGCCGAGCGCGAGGTCGAGCGAAAGCGACCCGGTCGGGATCGCCTCGACCTGCAGCGTGTTGTTCTGGCCGAGGCGCATGACCGCGCCCTCGCCAAACTGCTTCTTGATCTGCGTCAGCGCGGTTTCCAGCGCCTTGAGCTTATCTTCCGGCTTGATCCTGTCGTTGCCCTTGACCTTTTCCGAGACCTTGCCGTTCTTATCGCTTGCCATATCGTACCCTTACCTTTCTTTCACTGCGCCTATTTTCTGCTTCTTTCCAGGGCGGTCCGCCCGGCGCCGCACAGGCCCGGAACGAGGCCTGCAGCAGACTGCGCCGCCCCTTCGGAACGCTTGCTTTCACAGCTTTCATTATACTAAACGCCGCAAAAAAAAGCAATGGATTTCCCGAAATTTTTCGAACATATTTTCTTTACGCGCTACAGTAAAGACCGGACAGCATCCGGTCTTCCTTCCATACTGCGCCCCGTTCAGCGTTCCATCCGGACAAGATACGCTTCTGTGCCATCCTCGAGCTTTTTCTCATCCGTTAAGCGGAAGCCATGCTTCCGGTAAAATTTGATTGCCCGCTCGTTCTTCTCCAGCGCCCACAGCCAAGCCGCGCCGCGGCTCTCCACAGCATGGTTCAGAAGCTTCTCGCCGATGCCGGAGCCCTGCAGAACGGGCTCGACGAAAAGCTTTTTGATCTCATCGCCGGAGATCTGTATCATACCTTTTACTGCGCCGTCGTCGTAGACGTACGTGTTCTGAAGCGCTTCCCCGTCGGTAAGATAGTCCTCAGCGACGCTTTTGACCTGCATTTCATCGAAATAAAACGCGTCGTCGCGGAAAATAGGATAAAAATTGAGCCTGTAATTGAACACGAGGATTTCCGCAATCCGATACGCGTCCCGCTTCTCTGCCGGCCTAATCACCTGCGTCATATTGCCACTTGCCTTTCTGCGCAGCGCATAAATTTCCGCATTTTTACAGAATACCGCCGCTTTCAAAATTTAAGGGGACCGGCGGCAGCCGATCCCCTGCTTTGCTTGACTTTTACTCTTTACAGACCGAGCAGCGCGGTCGCGGCGGTCTTCATCTCCGCGATGATCGCTTCGGACTCCTCGCGCGTCTTGCCCTTGCCGGAAAGATAGATCTTGATCTTCGGCTCGGTGCCGGAGGGACGCACGATCAGCTTGCTGCCGTTCTCGAGGCGGTACTCGAGCACGTTCGACTTCGGCAGCTCGATCGTCGTCTTCTCCTCGCCGTCCGTGCGGACAGAGAGCTTGTAGTCGCTGCGGCCGATGACCTTGCAGCCGGCGATCTCCTGCGGCGGATTCATGCGCAGGCCGTCCATGATGGCGTTCATCTTCTTCATGCCGTCCTCGCCCTCGAAAGCGAAGTTGCACAGGTCGTTCTTGTAGTAGCCGTACTTCTCGTACAGGCCGTTGATCGCGTCGACGAGCGTCATGCCCTTGTTCTTGTAGAAGGAGGCCATCTCGCAGATCAGCATGCTGCCGTTGACGGCGTCCTTGTCGCGGACATAGCCGCCGGAGAGGTAGCCGTAGCTCTCCTCGAAGCCGAGCAGGAAGCGCTCCGGGTGGCCCTCGCTCTCAAGCAGCGCGATCTGGTCGCCGATGTACTTGAAGCCGGTCAGCACGCGGCGGATCTCGATGCCGTAGTCCTTCGCGATGTCGTTGACCATGTCGGTGGAGACGATCGTCGTGACGGCGACCGGGTCCTTCGGCAGGTTGCCGAGCTCCGTCTTGCACTGGGCGATGAAGTTCAGAAGCAGGATGCCGACCTCGTTGCCGGTCATCAGCTGGTACTCGCCGTGCTGGTTGACGGCGATGCCGACGCGGTCGCAGTCCGGGTCGGTTGCGAGCAGCAGGTCGGGCTTTACGGTCTCGCACAGCTCAAGGCCCTTCTGCAGCGCCTCGCGGATCTCCGGGTTCGGATACGGGCAGGTCGGGAAGTTGCCGTCCGGCTCGCTCTGCTCGGGCACGACCGTGACGTCCTTGACGCCGATCTTGTCGAGGATGCGCAGAACGCACATCTTGCCGCTGCCGTTCAGGGGCGTGTAAACGATCTTGAGGTTATCCGCCGGCTTGCCGAGGATGCTCTCCTTGTACACGTCCTCGATGAACGCGCTGACGGTCTCCTCGCCGATGTATTCGATCTTGCCCGCTGCGAGCGCTTCCTCGAACGGGATCTTCTTCACGTCTGCAAAAATATCGAGCGCTTCGATGGCCGCCATGATGCCGTCGGCCATGCCCTCGGTCACCTGGCAGCCGTCGCTGCCGTAGGCCTTGTAACCGTTGTACTTCGCGGGGTTGTGGCTCGCCGTGACGCAGATGCCCGCGTCGCACTTCAGGTGGCGCACCGCGTAGGAAAGCGCCGGCGTCGGCATGAGCTGCGGGTAGAGGTACGCCTTGATGCCGTTCGCCGCGAGCACCGCCGCGGATTCCTTTGCGAACAGCACGCCCTTGTTGCGGCTGTCGTGCGCGATCGCAACGGAGAGCTCCTTTCCCTTGCCGGTCTTAATCAGGTAATTTGCAAGACCCTGCGTCGCCTTTCTGACGGTGTAGACGTTCATGCGGTTCGTGCCAGCGCCGATGACGCCGCGCAGGCCGCCCGTGCCAAACTCCAGATTTCTGTAGAAGCGGTCGTTGATCTCCTCCGGCTTATCCTGGATGGAAAGCAGCTCTTCCGTGAGATCCTTATCGTCGAGCTCGACGCTCAGCCATCTCTCATATTCGGTCATATTCCTCGTCCTTCCATGAAATTATTTTCACATGTGTCGTCACTACCCTTGACGGGGAATCGGGCGTTTCGCGCGGGGCGCAGGGCCGCTCGCCGCCTTCGCCCGTTCCGAAAAACCATGCGGCCTTCCTCCATCGAAAGTAGAAAATGCGCATGCAAAGGTCTATAGAATAAGATTACCATTTTCTATGTACAATGTCAATGACGAATTGTGTAAAAGCAGGTCACTTTCTGTATATAATGTTTGTAAGGATTCCGGCCTCGGAAATATCCACCAGCCCGCAGGACGCGCTGTACCCGGAGGCCGAGCCCGGATTTAAAATATACAGCCCTTCGTCGTACTGCTCCATCGGCTGGTGCGTGTGCCCGAACAGCAAAAGGTCCGCCTTTTTCGCCCGCGCCGCGCACACGACGCGGTAAAAGCCCATCTTCACGCCGTAGTTGTGCCCGTGCGTGCAGAAGATCCGTGCGCCGCCGAGGTCGAGCACGAGGTCGTCCGGCAGGATGGAGCCGAAATCGCAGTTGCCGCGCACGCTGTAAAACGCCTTCTCCGGGTAAAGCCCCTGCATGCACTCCACGTCGCGCGCGCCGT
Source organism: uncultured Oscillospiraceae bacterium (assembly GCA_900552925.1). Classification (GTDB taxonomy): domain Bacteria; phylum Bacillota; class Clostridia; order Oscillospirales; family Acutalibacteraceae; genus Hominenteromicrobium; species Hominenteromicrobium gallistercoris. Next base: position 3,209 of record USBH01000020.1, on the reverse strand, counting down.
CGCCCAGGAAAATCACCGCGTCCGCCGTGCGTTGGCGGGCGATCATCTCCTGCATCCAGCTCGGGTTTCCGTGCGAATCCGAAAAAACGAGTAGCTTCATAAAATCACCATTCCTTATTTTTTGTGCCGGTCGGCGAAGCCGATTGCCGCTTTGCTCTTCGTGGCAAAGGCACAAATCGCGTGTGAAAAAGTATTTTTCACACTGCCTTTCCTTTCTGCCGCAAAGGCGGCCGAAACGTGTTTTGGCATCGAATCCCGCCTTCGCGCATATGCTGTAGGGAGACCGATTGAAAAGGGGAGAACACCATTGAATGAAAACCAGATGCAGGCGCTTCTGAAGCTCGCCGCCCAGCGGCTCAACACAACGCCCGAGGCGCTGCGCAGCGCGGCGGAAAACGGCGACCTGCAAAACATCACCGGAAACGCGAACAGCCCGCAGGCCGAACAGCTCCGCCGCGTGCTGCGCGACCCGGAGGCCGCCAAAAAGCTGCTTTCCACGCCCGCCGCCCAAAAGCTCTTCGAAGCGCTCGGCGGGCAGAAATAAGCCGGGGCGTCCGCCGGAAGGGAGGTCCGCGCCATGGACGACATTTCCGCCGCGATCCGCTCCGTGCTGAACGACCCGCAGAGCATGGCGCAGATCCAGAATATCATGCAGTCGCTCGGGGCGAACGACGCGGGGCAGGGCGGCGGCCAAAACGCGCCGGCCCCCGCCCCCGCGCAGAATACGCCGAACGGTGCGGGAAACGCGCTGCAGTCGCTGCTGCCCGCGCTCGGCGGCGCAAACGACAACCCGATGATGACGATGCTGCTGCGCGCCGCGCCGCTGCTCGCCTCCGCCAACCAGGAGGACGACGCGACGCGGCTGCTCGCGGCGCTGCGCCCGCTTCTCGGCGAAGCGCGCCGCAAAAAGCTCGACGAGGCGGTCCGCATCCTAAAGCTGCTGCACCTGCTGCCGCTCCTGCGGGAAAGCGGCATCCTGCAGAACATCTTCTGACGAAAGGCGGGAAGGACGAATGCCGAACAACATGCCGGACGCGCGCGCCATCAACGAGGCGCTGCGCCGCGCCCGGGAGATGCAGTCCCACGCCGCCGCGCAGGCCGCGCCCGCCCCGGCCCGCGAGCCGGCACCGGAGGCCGACCAAAAGCCGCCGCAGGAACGGCAATCCGCGCAGGCGCCGCCCTCGCAGAGCGGCCGGAGCTCCCCGCTCGACCTGCTTCTGCAGGACAAGGAGCGCACGCTGATCCTCGCGCTTCTGATCCTGCTTTCGGGCGAGGGCGGCAACACCGAGCTGCTCTTCGCGCTGATGTACCTGCTTATCTGACCTGCCCGTCGCCGCGGATTACATACTTGTAGGAGACGATCTCGTTGAGGCCCATCGGGCCGCGCGCGTGCAGCTTCTGCGTCGAGATGCCGATCTCCGCGCCGAGGCCCATCTCCCCGCCGTCCGTGAAGCGCGTGGAGGCGTTCACGTACACGGCCGCCGAATCGACGCGGGCCGTGAACGCTTCCGCCGCGCGCAGGTCGCGCGTCACGATGCACTCGCTGTGCCCGCTCGAATACCGCGCGATGTGCGCGACGGCCTCGTCGAGGCTGTCGACGACGCGCACCGCGAGGATGTAGTCGAGGTACTCCGTCTCCCAGTCGGCCTCCGAAGCGGGGACCGCCTCGGGCAGAATCGCCCGCGTGCGGTCGTCGCCGCGCAGCTCCACCTGCTTTTCCCGAAGGCGCGCCGCGATCGCCGGCAGCGCCCTTTCGGCGATCTTTTCGTGCACGAGGATCGTCTCGATCGCGTTGCACACCGAGGGGCGCGAGGTCTTCGCGTTGAAGATGATCTCCGCCGCCATGTCGATATCGGCCGATTCGTCGACGTAGACGTGGCAGTTGCCGACGCCCGTCTCGATGACCGGCACGCGCGCGTTTTCCACAACGGCGCGGATCAGCCCGGCGCCGCCGCGCGGGATCAGCAGGTCGAGGTAGCCGACGAGGCCCATCATCTCCCGGCTCGATTCGCGGCTCGTGTCCTGCACAAGCTGCACGGCCGTGCGCGGCAGGCCTGCGCGCTCGAGCGCCGCCTGCAAAACGGACGTGACCGCCATGTTCGAGTGGAACGCCTCCTTGCCGCCGCGCAGGATCACCGCGCTGCCCGCCATCAGGCAGAGCGCCGCGGCGTCGCTCGTCACGTTGGGGCGCGCCTCAAAGATGATGCCGATCACGCCCATCGGCACCGTGACCTTTTCGATTTTCAGGCCGTTCGGGCGCGTCTCGCCGCTCAGCACGCGGCCCACCGGGTCGCGCTGCGCCGCAACGTTCTCCACGCCCTGCGCCATCGCTTCGATGCGCGCCTCGGTCAGCGTGAGGCGGTCGAGCATCGCGTCGCGCATGCCGTTTTCGCGCGCGGCCGCAAGGTCGACCGCATTCGCAGCGAGGATCTCCGGCGCGGCCGCGCGCAGCGCCTGCGCCGCTTCCAGCAGCGCGCGGCGCTTTTTCTCGCCCGCCGTGCGCAGCACCGCCGCGGCCGCCTTCGCCGCAGCACCCATTTTCTGAAGCTCCGTCATATCCGTTTCTCCCTTCGCCGTATATTTGGAATTTGCCCGCGTCAGCCGCAGTCGAACACCGTGCCGATATCCTCGCCCTCGAACACGCGGTACAGGTTCTCCGGGTCGTCGCCCGCGAGGATCACGGTCGGGATGTGCGACTCGGCCGCCACCTGCGCGGCGCGGATCTTCGTCGCCATGCCGCCGGTGCCGCGGCTCGAGCCCGCGCCGCCCGCCATCGCGCGCACCTCGTCGGTGATCGCGCGGACAAGCGGGATGCGCTTTGCGTCCGGGCAGGTCTTCGGGTTCTTGTCGTACAGGCCGTCGATGTCCGTCAGGATCACGAGCGCGTCGGCGCCGACGAGCGACGCGACGATCGCCGAAAGCGTGTCGTTGTCGCCGAAGTTGCGGCCCTCGAGCTCGTCGACCGCCACGGTGTCGTTTTCGTTCACGATCGGGATGATGCCCATCGAGAGCAGCTCGCTGAATGTATTGACGACGTTCATGCGGCTGTTCTCCCGCGCCGTGACGTCCGCGGTGAGCAGCACCTGCGCGACGTTCTGGTGGTATTCGCCGAAGAATTTATCGTAGATAAACATCAGCTCGCACTGGCCGACCGCCGCGAGCGCCTGCTTTTTCGCGCTTTCGTCCGGGCGCCTTGCAAGCCCGAGCTT
>USBH01000019.1 GCA_900552925.1 uncultured Oscillospiraceae bacterium | reverse complement strand
GGGCTCGGAGATGTGTATAAGAGACAGCCGCTCGTCTGCGCCGTCGTCGCAGTCGGCTGCGCGCCGTTGTCCGTTGTTTCAGCAAATACCGGGATTGCAAGTGCAAGCAGTGCGATCACCACAAGCAGGATCATGGCAACTCTCTTCAGATTGATTTTCATCGTGAACATTCCTTTCTGTCAGGCCGCCTCGGCCTTTGCTTTTTTGGATGCTTTTTTCTTCTTTTCGTGCACCTCGGAGACCTCGCCGTAATACAGCGCGACGAGCATCGTGAGGACGTAGCTCTGGATCAGCGCGTGCAGCAGCGTGAACATCACGCCGACCACAACCGGCAGCACAAAGCTCAGGTTGACATAATAGTAGACAAGCTCCGTCACGAGCAGGCCGCTCAGCAGCGCGCCGAACAGACGGAAGCTCATGGAGATGGGCAGCGAGAATTCCTTCAGCGTGCTGCCGACGCCCCTGAGCCCGTTCTGGGCGATGCCGCCGGACAAGATCACGAGATAGGACATGCAGCCCATCGCGATCGCCGCGTTGACGTCCGACAGCGGCGCCGGCAGCGTGATCGTCGCGCCCGACGTCGTCGCAGCCTGTACGCCGAACAGCTCGAAACATGTGCCCACAAAGATGTACACACCGGCGGCAAAGATATATGCGCCGAGGAACGTATTGCGGTGCGGGCTGTTTGTCTTGGCCATGTTGTCGAACATGGAGACGAGCTGCTCGATCAGAAGCTGGAGCCTGCCGGGACGCATCTTGAACCGCGGCACCGCAAAAATGCGGATGCAGGCCGCAATCAAAAGCAGCGCCGCCGAAACCGTCACCGCGGAAATGAAGCCCGGGTTGACGTCCATCAGGCCGAAGAAACTGACCTTGCCCGTTTCATGCAGCACGGCGTCGCGCATCGCTTCCTGAATCGTTTCCGTCTTGGCGTTTCCGGGAACCAGAAGGCTCGCGACAAACAGCACCAGCACAAGGCAGATCCAGGCGATCAGCCATTTTTTCCTTTCTTTCATAATAACCACCGCGCCCTTGTGTTGCAAGGGCTATCCTTTCTTAACGAAATCTGAGCCGGTCCCGCACAGCAAAAACGCTGTCCGCGCGGACAGCCGGGCCTCAAACACGCCGTGTGAAAGCAGCGCCGCAGCGGCGTTTCACACCATATTCCCTTTCTCTCAGAATTTCCGGCCTTCGCCCGGAAATACGCGGCAGCCACCGCCTCCTTCCTGAACCCCGCCAACAGAATGCAACCGCATTCGCCCATCCCTTCAGCGGACTTTGAATGCGGCCCCTTTTATTTCCTTCATTTCGTGTGCGGACCTGTGGATTTTCGGCCGATTTTCAGGCTTGTAATCCGAAATCGACTGTATTATACTATATACAATCAGAACATGTAAAATATATGTTTGATATATCAGGCATTCCTTTTTGATATGAGAAAGCAGGTTGCACAATGGTCACCTACGATTACTACAGGATTTTCTACTATGTGGCACAGTACCGCAGCTTTACGCGGGCGGCTGAGGCCCTGAACAACAACCAGCCGAACATCACGCGCTGCATGAACAACCTTGAGCAGGAGCTCGGCTGCAAGCTGTTCGTGCGCTCGAACCGCGGCGTCACGCTGACGCCGGAGGGGCGGCGGCTGTACATCCACGTGGCCGTGGCCTACGAGCAGCTGCGCGCCGGCGAGCAGGAGCTGCGCAACGACTGCAGCCTCGAGAGCGGCACCATCGCGATCGGCGCGAGCGAAACCGCGCTGCACCTGATTCTGCTGGACCGCCTTTCAGCCTTTCACAGCCAGTACCCCAGCGTGCACCTGCGCATCACGAACGACTCGACTCCGCAGGCCATCTCCGCGCTGCGGCGCGGCCTGCTGGACTGCGCGGTTGTCACCGCGCCGACCGACGTCACGCGGCCGCTGCGCGAAACCCGCCTGCTCTCCTTCCGGGAGATCCTGCTCGGGGGCACGCAGTTCCGGCACCTCGCCACAGGCACGCACAGTCTGCGCGACCTGCTGCAGTACCCCTTCATCTCGCTCGGCGGCAACACAAGCACATACACTTTTTACCAGAAGCTGTTCCTGAAGCACGACCTGCCGTTCCACGTCGACATCGAGGCCGCAACGATGGACCAGGTCCTGCCGATGGTGGAGCACAACCTCGGCATCGGCTTTTTCTCCGAGACGCTCGCCGCGCAGGCGATCGAGCAGGGGCTTGTCTATCCGATCGCCGTGCGCGAATCGATCCCCGACCGCGCGGTCTGCCTGATCGAGGACGCCTCGCACCCGCAGAGCATCGCGATCCGCGCCTTCAAAAAGCTGCTGTGCGCAGAAAAACCGGAAGCCGAAACGCCGCCTGCAGCGACCCGGCCGGGATAATCCTCCGCACCACAGGCGGGCCGTTCCGGCCCGCCCGCTTTTTTTGCCGTTATATCGTAATCGTCACGGTGACTTTCGGGTTCTTCTCGCCGGCGATGACGACTGTTTCGATCAGCTTGTTTACATAATCCAACAGCTCGCCCGCGATCTTCCCGTAGCCGGAAAGCTCGATCTCCGCCGCACAGCGGGAATCCTCCAGCGCGGCCTGCAGCGCTTCGAGCGTCGGCTCCACATGGCGCAGCCGCAGCTCGGCGCCGAGATAATCGTGCAGGTCGCGGATGCTCCGGACCGTTGTCAGGTCGATTTCCGCATACATTTTATATTGCCCTCCTTCCGCTGCCGCAGCGTCTGCGCCCGCTCAGGCCTTTCCGCGCGCCAGATAGATCTCGCGCAGGAACACCTCGTCGCGCGCGGCCGTGATCTGCACCCGCACGCCCGGCAGCTTCTTTTCCGTGTACCCGGTCAGCGGGTTCTGCACGGCGAACGGATCCTCCAGCATGCAGATGCGCTTGTTGCCGATGCAGGTGCCCTCGAACAGCGCGTAATCGGTCTTTCCGTCGTCGAGGCCGAGAATGCGGAAGCCCTCGACGCGCTGGCCTTTGGTGAGGTCCTCGCGCAGCACGACGCAGCCGATCTCGGCCGGTTCCGTCGCGCGCACCTCGTAAACGGGCTGGGTCGGCGTGCCGCCCACGCGCTCCACCGTGCACGGGATGCGGTTCTCGACCGTGCTGCGGATCAGATCGCCGAGCTCTTTCAGGCGCTGCACGTCGCGCGCGTCGATCAGGCCGTCGCGGTTCGGCGGCACATTGAGGTTGAAGCAGGCATTCGCGCCGCAGGAGCGCAGGTAGGTGTTGAACAGCCGCTCGAGCGAATGCGGCTCCTCGCTCTCATGCCAGACCCAGCCGGGCCGGATCGACATGTCGATTTCTGCCGGGGCGAAAACAAGGCCCTTCGAATACAGGATGTTCGGCATCGTGCCGATCTCCCGGTTCGTGTTGTACATGTAGCTGAGCGAGCCGGCGTCCGCCATCGGGCCGGGGCCGGTCTGCACCTCGCTGTAGAAACAAAGCTCGCTCGGCACGACCGCCCACTCAGAGTGGCGCGCCACGCCGGCCTCGTTGCCGCACCAGCGCGTGTCGGGGCCGAAATCGTTGAAGATCACGGCGTTCGGCTGGTATTTGCGGATCATCTCGAAGTAGCGCGGGAAGTCGTACACCTGCTTTCTGCCGCTCTCGCCTTCGCCGCAGGCATTGTCGAACCAGACGCAGAAAATGTCGCCGTAGCCCGTGAGCAGCTCCTCGAGCTGATTGCAGAAATAGTCGTTGTACGCCGGCGTGCCGTAGAGCTTCGAGTTGCGGTCCCACGGCGAGAGGTAAAAGCCGAACTTGATGCCGCCGCGCCGGCAGGCCTCGGCCGCCTCGCGCACGACGTCGCCCTGAAACGGGCTGTTCTTCACGCTGTGCTCGGTGTACTTGCTCGGCCACAGGCAGAAGCCGTCGTGGTGCTTCGCCGTGAGGATCATGCCCTTAAGGCCCGCCGACTTGATCGCCTCGACCCACTGGTCGCAGTCGAGCTTCTTCGGATCGAAGATCGCCTCATCCTCGGTGCCCTCGCCCCATTCGCGGTCCGTGAACGTGTTGACGCCGAAGTGGACGAACGCATAGCGCTCCATCTCGAACCAATCGAGCTGGCGCTGCGAGGGCACAACGCGCGCCGCCTCCCTGATAAAGTCCATCATGATTCCATTTTCCTTTCCCTCCAGGCTGCGCGGGAACCGCCGCCGGAATTCGCCTCTATTATAACAAGCTGTAGAAAAAAGTCAACACGCGCCCCGGTTAAAAGTTCGTGCAACGGCCGTTCAGCCCTTGAAAAACCGCCCGCGGAACTGCTCCGCGGGCGGTTTGCTATTTTGATTGCGAATCTGATTTTCCTGTTGGGTTACGCCGTGTGCTGATTCGAGGGTGCGTCTCCGTATCGCAGCGTTTTATACAGTGTAGTGCCGACTTCGATCAGCGTAACCAGCGCCAAAAAGCCGAACAACACATTCGAGACCATATCGCCGTTCCAGAGTTCTGCCCACCAGGCGCCGGCCCCGTACATCGTTTGTACATCCCCCGCAAAATTCGGATTCCAAAGCGGGAACACTTTCAAAACAATGTAGCTCAACAAAAGCTGCACTGCGCCGCATGCAACGCTGCTGAACAAAACCGCTTTGCAATAGCGGCCGGCGACGAGCTGGACGATTTCGTCGACCAAACCGACTGCAAGACTCAGGACAAAAACCGGCAGAATCCGGTTCCACTGTTCAAAGTTGAACAACGGGACAGCTTCCAAGACGCCGTTTTCCCAATGCATCGCGCTGAAAAGGCCCGGCGCAAAGATCAGCAGCATACCGAAAATCAGAATAAACACGATGCCGACGACGTTGTCCCCGCGGCTGATCACAGCCTTTTTGTGGGGAAGCGGCTCCAATGCCGCCGGCGTCCAGGCGTCCGTTTCACCGGCCAAATGCGCGGTATCGCTCCGCTGTCCGCCGCGGCCGCTCAAATTTATGCTCTGCCGTTCCAGAATTGCAAAAATCAGCGTGACGGCGCCGAAAGCGCTCAGGCATGCCGCGGCCACATTCAGCAGTCCGCCGGGAAGGCCGCGTGCGACGGTGACCATGACCGCCTGCACCACGCTCTCCTGTTCTACACCGCTGCGCACTGCCTCAATCATACCGGCTGCAAAGGAACCCGCCGCCGTACAAATCAGCACAATGCGCAGCAGCCAGATGTAATTGTCGAAATACGCCGGACCGATCAGACACCGCGCGCCGTCCTGATACTTCTTTGCGAACGCCGCCGGATCGCCGAGCCGCACCAGAACTTCCTCTATCGTGCCGCCGTCCTCCAGCATGTCGGAGATCAGCTCCTCCAACTCGAGCGCAACCTCCCGCCGCTGCTTTTTCGGCAGCCGACGCGTCACCGCGTAGATGTACCGCTCCTTCCATTCCTGTTCCGCATGATTCATTGCGCCTTCTCCTTTCTTTGCCTTGCACATCCCGATTTCCTCAGTCCGTCTCCTTTTTCAACAGATTCTCCACACCGGCAGACATCTCCCGCCACTGCTGCCGCAGGGTCTCGAAAATTGTCTCCCCGTATGGCGTTCGCCTGTAATACTTGCGCGGCTTGGGGCCATCCGTTTCCCAGCGGCTTTCCAGAAGCCCCTGCTTCTCAAGCCGCCGCAAAAGCGGATACAGCGTATTCGGGTCAATGGGAACGCCCCGGCTCTCCATGCGCTGCACAAGCGCGTACCCGTACTGCGGTTTATCCAGCTGACTGAGCACGCCGAGCACCAGCGTGCCGCGGCGCATTTCCAAAAGCAGGCTTTCCAGCACGTCCCGCTCTTCGCCCATCCGGACCACCTCCCTGAGTTTATTATACTGTATACCGCACAGTATTGTCAATATAAAAGTATTTTTATTTGCGCTTTATTATCTTTGATTCATAAATGTAAAAAAAGCGGAGACCGCACGGCTGCGCCGTACCGTCTCCGCTGAAAGCAGGTGACTATTTATACGCGAAAGTTAAAATGTGATCCGCACGGTCGTGCCTTCGCCCTCGCGGCTCTGCAGCGCGACGTGCGCGTTGTGGAACGCTGCGCCGTGCTTGACGATCGACAGGCCGAGGCCCGTACCGCCGATCTGCTTCGAACGGCTCTTATCCACGCGGTAGAAGCGCTCAAAGACGCGCTCGCGGTCGCGCTCCGGAATGCCGATGCCGTTGTCCGCCACTTCGACGAACGCGTGGCCGTCCTGCATGCCGGTCGTGATCTCGACCTTGCCACCGGTCCGGTTGTACTTCACCGCGTTGTCGGCGAGGTTGAAAATCATCTCGTCGAGGATGCGGCCGACGCCCAGCACCTTAGCCGACTCGCCGGACACGCGGATGCTGATGCGGTTCTGCTTTGCCGGGACCCGCAGGCGCTCCGCCACGTCCTGTGCAATTGCGCGCAGGTCCATCTCGGTGCGCTCCAGCTCCACCGCGCGCTCATCGAGCTGCGACAGCTTGATGATGTCCTCGACGAGCGTGATCAGGCGCTGCGTCTCGGTGTAGATGTTGCCGGCAAAGCGCGGGATATCCTCGCTGCGCACAAGGCCGTTCTGCATGATCTCGGCGTAGCCGGAAATCGAGGTGAGCGGCGTTTTCAGCTCGTGCGAGACGTTCGCCGTGAACTCGCGGCGCATGCGCTCGCTCTCCTCCTTCTCCGTGACGTCGAGCAGGACGATGACCGCGCCGCGCACGCCGTTCTCACCCATGACCGGGTTGGCGATCAGGTTGTAGCTGCGCGCGCCGATGCGCGTGACGCGCTCGCTCGCCGTGCCGAGCAGCGCCGAATCGACGGCGTTGCGGAAGTCGTGGCTGCGGTTGAAGGTCAGCACGCTCGCGTGCTGGTGCTCCGCGGCGTCCTGCGCGCCGAGCAGCCGCACGGCGCTCGTGTTGTAGGAGAGCACGTCGCCCTTGGCGTCGACGACGATGAAGCCCTCCTGCATGTTTTCGGTGATGGCCGTAAACTCGTGCTGCTTGCGGTTGAGCTCCTCCATCTTCTCCTGAATCGTTTCATTCTGGCGCTCAAGGCGCAGGAAAAGCGGCGAAAGCTCGTCGTAGACATCGTTCTCCATCGGATGGTCGAGGTCGATGTTGTTGATCGGCGCGACGATCTGCTTCGTCCGGTAGGTCGAAAGGATCACCGCGAGGACCAGAACGACGGCCGCGCACAGCGCCATCCACGGGATCATGCGCTCGATCGAGCCGAACACGCTGCGCATGCTGACCGAAAGGCGCAGGATTCGCCCGTCGTCCATCCGCACCGCATAGTTGTACGACTGCAGGTTGACGGTCTCCGACTCGCGGATCGACTCGCCGGAGCCGTTCTGCAGCGCGTCGATGATCTCCGGCCGGTCGCCGTGGTTTTCCATCTCGGAAACGTCGGCCACGCTGTCGAACGAGACGGTGCCGTCCGCTTCGACGATCGTGACGCGCACGGCCTGCATATCCGTGCCGTAGTCCGCGGTGCGGATGCTGTTGAGGTAGTCCTCACCCTGCTCGACGCCGCTCTGAATGTACCGGCTCGCCGCCTTCGTGGAGTCCATGACCGTCTCGAGCGTATCGTAATACGAAACGACGCCGGAAAGCACCATGGAAACCACGATGGAAATCAGCGCGATGATCGTCATGCTCCAGATAATTTTCTTTTTCATGCTTCGTTGTCCCCCCCGTCCGCCGGCTTCGGCGCCTTTTCGGCGATGCGGTAGCCGACGCCGCGCACCGTCTCGATCAGCGCGCCCATTGCGCCGAGCTTCTGCCGCAGCGTGCGGATGTGCACATCCACCGTGCGCGTTTCGCCGCTGTAGTTGTAGTCCCAGATTTTCGACAGGATCTGGTCGCGCGTCAGGACGACGCCGCGGTTCTCAAGCAGGTAGCAGAGCAGCTCGAACTCCTTGTAGGTCAGCGAGATCTCCTGCCCGTTCACCGCCACGTTGTGCCGCTTGACGTCGACGTAAAGCGCGTCCAGATTGTATATCTTCTCGTCGTTCTGCCTGGATGCGCGGCGCAGCAGCGCCTTGATGCGCGAGACGAGCTCCATCATGCCGAAGGGCTTCGGGATGTAGTCGTCCGCGCCGCTGTCCAGCCCGAGAACGCGATCGTATTCGGTGCTTTTCGCCGTCAGCATAATCACGGGAAGGTCTGCCGTTTCCGCATTGCTGCGCAGCCGCTTCAGAATGTGCAGGCCGTCCTCGTCGGGCAGCATGATGTCGAGCAGCACGAGCTCGGGCTGTTCCTCCTCAACGGCCTCCCAGAACAGAGCGGCCGTCGAAAAGCCCTTCGCCTCAAAGCCCGTCGTGCGCAGCGTGTAGACCACAAGCTCCCGGATGCTGTCGTCGTCTTCAACAAGATAAATCATAAAACAGTCTGTTTCCTTTCCCGGGACGGTTCCGCCGTCCGCCCAAAATCAGCTGTGCTGGCCGGTGGCCGCGTATTCCACCCATTCGGCGATGTTGACCGCGTGGTCGCCGATGCGCTCGAAATACTTCGCGATCATCAGCAGGTCGACGCAGTCCTCGCCGCTCGCGCTGTCGCGCGCGATCAGCTCGATGATCTCCGTCTTGACGCGGTTGAACAGCCCGTCGACGACGTCGTCGTACGCCTGGACCGCGCGGGCAAGGTCGAGGTCGCGGCGGACGAACGAATCGACGCTGTCGGTCACCATTTTGATCGTCGCGCGCGCCATCTCCGCGATGTGGAGCTGACTGTCCATGCCGTCGCCCTCGAGGTGCGTCGTCATCTCCGCGATGTCCGCGGCCTGGTCGCCGATGCGCTCCATGTCGGAGATCATCTTGAGCGCCGAGGAGATCAGGCGCAGGTCGCTCGCAACCGGCTGCTGCTGGAGCAGAAGCCGCATGCAGAGCGACTCGATATCGCGCTCCTTGCGGTCGATCTCGTGGTCGGTATCGTAAACGATCTGGCGGAATTCATCCGTGGGCGTTTCCAGCGTTTTCGCCGCCTGCGAGATGACGTCCTCGCAGAGCGCGCCCATGCGGATCAGCTCAACATTCAGCTTTTCAAGCTGCTCATCAAATCGGTTTCTCATAAGTATGCTTTCATCCTTTCTGCAATGCGGTATCAGCCGAACCGGCCGGTGATGTAATCTTCCGTACGCTTATCCTTCGGCATGGAGAAGAGCATTTCGGTCTTGCCGAACTCGACCATCTCGCCGAGCAGGAAGAAAGCCGTGTTGTCCGAGATACGGGCTGCCTGCTGCATATTGTGTGTGACCATGATGATAGTATAATCCTTTTTGAGCTCCACCGCAAGATCCTCGATCTTGCTCGTCGAGATCGGGTCGAGTGCGGAGGTGGATTCGTCCATCAGCAGGACCTCGGGCTCCACAGCGAGCGCGCGGGCAATGCACAGACGCTGCTGCTGGCCGCCGGACATGCCGAGCGCGTTCTTCTTCAGGCGGTCCTTCACCTCGTCCCAGATCGCGGCCTGCCGCAGGGAGCGCTCGACGATCATGTCGAGCTTCGCCTTGTTGCGGATGCCGTGGATGCGCGGGCCGTAAGCCACGTTGTCGTAGATGCTCATCGGGAAGGGGTTCGCCTTCTGGAACACCATGCCGACGCGCTTTCTGAGCTGGTTCACGTCCATGCCCTTATAGATATCTTCGCCCTCGAGCTTGACCTCGCCCTCGACGCGGCAGCCCTCGACCAGGTCGTTCATGCGGTTCAGCGTTTTCAGATAAGTCGATTTGCCGCAGCCGGACGGGCCGATCAGCGCCGTGATCTCATGCGCGGGAATATCCAGCGTGATGCCCTTGAGCGCTTCAAAATTTCCGTACCAGAGGTGCAGGTCCTTTGTTTCAATGATTCCCATAGTTGACTTGCCTCCTAAGTCCTCAGTTTTTTCTCAGCTTTTTGCCGGCGATCTTTGCGGCAAGGTTGATGATGAATGTCAGGATCAAAAGGATCGTGGCGATCGCGAACGCGGAGTCGAATTCCGCGCGCTCGCTGGCGTACATGTACAGCGCCACGGTCAGCGTGGAGCCCGGCGTGTTCGGCATGACGGCCTGCGCAAGGCTCAGGATGTTGTGCGCGACACCCGCCGTGTACAGCAGCGCGGCGGACTCGCCGACGATGCGGCCGATCGCGAGGATGCAGCCGGTCACGATGCCGTCCACGGAGGAGGGCAGCACGACGGTGCGGATCATGTGCCACTTGCCGGAGCCGAGGCCGAGCGCGCCCTCGCGGTAGCTCTGCGGCACCGTCTTGAGGCTTTCCTGCGTCGTGCGGACCACGGTGGGCAGCGTCAGGATCACGAGCGTCAGCGCGCCGGCGATCAGACTGCTCTGCAGGCCGAAGAACTCGACGAACACCAGCATGCCGACAAGGCCGAAGATGATGGACGGGATACCGGAAAGCGTCTCCGTCGCGAACTCAATGACGCGCACGAGCTTTTTATTTTTGGCGTATTCCGTCAGGTAGATCGCCGCGCCGACGCCGAGCGGCAGCACGATGACGATCGTCATCAGGATGATGTACAGCGTGTTGAGCAGGTCGGGCAGGATGCCGATCGTGCCGGAGCGCGGGCTCGGCTTTGTGGAGAGGAATTCCCAGGAGATGTGCGGGATGCCGCGGACAAAGATATAGCCGATGACGCCGACCAGAAGCGCGCAGACGATCGCGATCGCGATGTACATCAAAGCGCTGCGCAGCCCGTCCATGAAGCGGCGGTAAGCAGATCGTTTCATTTCCACACCTCACTGTTCTTTCTTCTTCAGGAAGAAGTTCAATATCATGTTGATGATCATTATGAAGCAGTACAGGATCAGCGCAATGGAGAACAGCGCCTGGCGGTGCAGGCCGCTCGAATAGCTCATCTCGCCTGCGATGGCCGTCGTCAGGAAGCGGACGCTCGAGAACAGCGAGGGCATGTTGGCCACGTTGCCGCAGACCATCATGATCGCCATCGCCTCGCCCACCGCGCGGCCGATGCCGAGCACGACAGACGCCGCGATGCCGCTTTTCGCCGCCGGGAACGAGACCTTGAACACCGTTTCGTTCCACGTGGCGCCGAGCGCGAGGCTCGCCTCCTCATATTCGCGCGGGACCGCCTTGAGCGCGGTCTCCGACACGCTGATGATCGAGGGCAGGACCATGACCGTCAGGACGATGATCGAGGAGAAAAGGCCCACGCCGTCTGCGACGTTGAACACATCGCGGACAAAGGGCACGAGCACCATCATGCCGACAAGGCCGTAAACGACCGACGGGATGCCCGCCAGCAGGTCGACGGTCGGGCGAAGCACCTGATAGACCGGCTTCGGCGCCATTTTGCCGAGATAAATCGCAAACAGCAAACCGAGCGGGACGCCGATCAGGATGGCGCCGAAGGTGCCGAGGACCGAGGTCAGAATGACCGGCAGAATGCCGAACTGCTCCTGGTTCGGCTTCCAGACCGTGCCGGTCAGGAAGTCGATCAGCCCGATCTCCTGAATCGCCGGGATGCCGGACACCACGAGGTACCCGGTGATGACGATCACGAAACCGACGGCAGCCAGACCGCACACAGTGAGCAGGAGCCGCATGACCGCTTCGGTCACCTTCAGTGCCGAACTTGTTTTTTTCATACCATTACTCCCTTATCCTTTCATAAAGAATGCGGGATGGGAAAGGCCCATCCCGCATCACGTTCTCAAACTCTTTTAAGTAATCCTGTAACGCGAGGCTTAGTGCTGGATCGGAACGCAGCCGGCTTCACGGACATACTCGTCGGCGTCCTCGGAAAGCGCCCAGTTGAGGAACGCTTCCGCCTCAGCGCTCAGCTCTTCGTTGTCGTTCGTGACCATGACGAAGTTGCGCTGCACCGCGTAGTCGCCGGACTGGATCGTCTCTTCGGAGCACTCAACGCCGCCGACCGTCAGGGTCTTGACCGTGTCGTCCACAGCGGAGAGGGAAGCATAGCCGATCGCGTTCGGGTTGCTGGCGACCGCCGCAATCACGGCGCCCGTGGAGGTCAGCTCCTGGTTGTACACGCAGGCGTCCGCCGCGTCGACAACTTCCTCGAAGCCGTCGCGCGTACCGGAACCGGACTCACGGCCGATCACGACAACCTCGCCGTCGTTGCCGCCGACTTCGCTCCAGTTCGTGACTTCGCCGGTGTAGAGCTGCTTGATCTGCTCAACGGAGAGGTCCGCAACCGGGTTTTCCGGATTGACGATGACCGCGATGCCGTCGATGGCAACGATATGGCCGGTCAGACCGGTAGCCGCTTCCTCTTCCTTC
>USBH01000018.1 GCA_900552925.1 uncultured Oscillospiraceae bacterium | reverse complement strand
GCTCGGTTGCAAGCGCCCTCGCTGACGCCTCACTGTCGCTACCAGCTTTTTGCGGAAAAACCATCGCTCAACGCCCTTGCTCCTCCGCAAAAGCCCTGCGCGCGCCGCGCATTGCAGGGCGCAGTTTCTTTTGGCGAAATCCGCCTTTTCACTTCCGCTTCATCGCGCGCAGCCGGGCTTTGTCCTCGGGGGAGATGCAGCGGGATTCGAGCATCTTCTGGATCGCCTTGTTGTACGTCCAGTCGTCGAACGCGGTCGTTTCGAGGAAGGCGAACGTCTTGTCGCGGTACTTCGCCATTGCGGTCGCCGCCGCCCACGCCGCGCCCATCTTATAGTAATACGCGTCGCAGTGCGTTTCGTTCAGCACCGCAAGCACGCGGTCGATGTAGTCGTCGGTCAGGAAGTGGCACAGCATGGTGACGACGAGCACGCGCAGCGTGAACGGCTCCTCAGACGCGCGGAGCGTCATCAGGAATTCCCAGGTCTCCGCCGGGTGCTTCGCGGCCTGCTTGAACGACTGGCAGAGCGCGTCGCAGTTCGCCCAGTTGTCGATGTGCGGGATCGCGCGGGCGAACCAGCCGAGCGCCTCGCCGATCTCCCCGCGCAGGCGGCCGAGCACAAAGCCGTACAGCGTCGTCATCTCCATGCTCGAAAAGTCGCACGATTCGAGAAAACCGCGCGCGTCCTCCTTCGCGATGACGGCCGCCATCGCGCGCAGTTCGGGCAGGCGCACGCCGAGCATCGGCAGCGCGGAATCCTTCGTCAGGGACAGCGAAAATTCGCGGTATTTTCCGTCCCGGCGGCGCTCGAGTTCTTCCTTGATTTCATGCAGATCCATTTTCTTTTCCTCCGAAATATTTTCTTGACAAACTCGTCATATTCCCTTAAACTATTTGGTATAAAAGGGAGTAGCATGCAGAGATATCTGTAATGCAGGCGACAGCACGGCGGAGCCCCCCGCCCGTCTGCATTTTAATTTGCGAGACTTTTATCATGTACCGGGCATGATAGGGTCTTTTTTTATGTAAAAAAGACCCTTTTGCGCCGGAAATCTAATGAAAGGGCTGAACCCCATGGACTTTGTGGACTTTCTTTTTTCCAACGTGTTCAACATCACCTGGCAGCATGTCGTGATGTGGTGTATCGGCGGTATCCTGATTTACCTCGCGATCGCCAAAAAGATGGAGCCTACCCTGCTGCTCCCGATCGGCTTCGGCACGATCCTCGTCAACATCCCGCTCACCGGCGTCATCACGCAGGAGTATATGCACGGCGACGAGATCGGCGTCATCAGCCTGCTGTTTGACTCCGGCATCGGCAACGAGCTGTTCCCGCTTCTGCTGTTCATCGGCATCGGCGCGATGATCGACTTCGAGCCGCTGCTGACGAACCCGAAGCTGTTCCTGTTCGGCGCGGCGGCGCAGTTCGGCATCTTCTTCACGCTGAGCATGGCCCGCCTCTTCGGCTTTGAGCTGCACGACGCGGCCTCCATTTCGATCATCGGCGCGGCGGACGGCCCGACCTCCATCTTCGTCGCAAACACGCTGAATTCGAACTATATCGGCGCGATCACCGTCGCGGCCTACTCCTACATGGCGCTGGTCCCGATCGTCCAGCCGCCGGTCATCCGCCTGATGACGACGAAGAAAGAGCGCCGCATCCGCATGGAGTACAAGCCCGGCACGGTCTCGAAGCAGACCAAGATCCTGTTCCCGATCATCATCACGGCTGTGGTCAGCATCGTTTCCTACCGTTCGGCGGCCCTCATCGGCTTCCTGATGTTCGGCAACCTGCTGCGCGAGTGCGGCGTGCTGAACAGCCTCTCTGAAACGGCGCAGAATGTGCTCGCCGACCTCATCACGCTGCTGCTCGGCATCTCGATCACGGCGCACATGACGGCGGAAGAGTTCCTGCGCGTCGACACGCTGCTGATCCTCGCGCTCGGCCTCATCGCCTTCGTATTCGACACCTTCGGCGGCGTGCTGTTCGCCAAGGTCCTGAACCTCTTCGTCAAGAAGAAGGTCAACCCGATGATCGGCGCGGCGGGCATCTCGGCGTTCCCGATGTCGGCCCGCATCATCCAGAAGATGGGCCAGAAAGAGGATCCGCAGAACTTCCTCCTGATGCACGCGGTCGGCGCGAACGTCTCCGGCCAGATCGCCTCGGTTATCGCGGGCGGCATCATTCTGAACCTCATTCACTGAGAAAGGAGCCTATATCATGAACCTGGACTTCGCAGCCTTTGTGGACAGCCTTCAATACATGGGGAAGGGCATGCTCGGTGTCTTCCTGGTGATCATCATCATCATCCTTTCCATCTACCTGATGAACTTCATCTTCAAGCCGAGATCGAAGTAATCGAAAACCGAAAAAACACAGAGCGGGGATCCCGGCCAGGCCGGCGATCCCCGCTTTTTTTGCTGCCTTACCCGAAAAGGCGCTTGAGGCTTTCCGCCGAGAAGGCGGCGTCCTCGTGCAGGGCGCGCAGCATATCCTCCATGTTTTCGGCGCTGTATTCGATCTGCTTCGAGTAGTCCTTCGTGCAGGTGATGCGGTCCCACGGCGTGAACGTGCCGGTATCCCGCAGGCACTTCGTGTTCATCAGGCAGATGAACCAGACGCTGACGGCGCAGAACTTGACGCGCGCCGAGAGGTTCCCCTCCAGCACGCCGCGCGCGAAGTGGCGGTACAGGAAGTAGACGAGCAGGTTCTCGTAGCCGCCGTCGATTTCGTCGAGATTCACGGCGAGCGACGCGTCGGCGAGCAGGCGGACGGACTCGGGCCATGAATCGTCGTACGGCTCGAGCGCCTCCATGACCTGCAAAAGCGCCTCGCGCGTGTCCAGCGCCGGGCTGTCCGGCAAAACGTCCGACGGCGCGGGCTTTTTCAGCAGCTCCCGCTGCACGCGCACGCCGAAGTCGATGAGCCGGTGCATGCGCACGCGCAGCGGCAGCGAGCGGTCCTGCACGAGGTGGAACGCCTCGTCCCGCAGGCGGAAGATCTGCATGCCGCTGTCCGGCACGGCCGCGGCGTCCGGCAGCTCGCCGACCGTCGTCGTGATGAACGTGATCGGCGCCGTCTGCTCGAACAGAAGGCGGCACGCCTCCTCGCAGCACAGGCCGACGCCCATCTCCATCCGGTCGGCAAACTGCTCGTAGAACCGCGGGTGCTCGCGGCAGATCTCGCACAGCCCGTCGTCGCCGAGCTCGAAGATCACCTCGCAGAGGTTGTCGTCCGTGAGAAACGGGCAGCGCTCGTCCTCCGTCAGCCGGAAGCAGGCCATGCCCTCGGGCAGCTCCTCGATCTGCTCGCGCAGCCGCTCGCCGAACTCGCCCTCGAGCGTCTCGTAATACGCTTTCGTATCGGGGTCTATATCGATCTCCCAGCCCGCGCAGCACGTGTCGCTGCAGGCGGACGCCGTGCAGCGGAACCGGTCGTAAAAATTCGGTTTGACAAATTTCATGTTTCTTCTTTACCCCTGTCTCGTCGTTTTTGCGGGATCGGGCGGGACCTCCGCCGCGGGCAGCTTCGTGCCCGGCTTCAGCACGGCCCGCATGTGCGTCGCGAGCACCTTGCGCACCGGCTCGGGCAGAGGCCCCGTGCAGCGCGCGCGCTCCATCAAAAGCTCCGCCGCGGCGATTGCTACCGCGGGCGTGCCCGGGGCGTAGTCCGTGTAATACCCGTACGCCTGCAGCGCGCCGTCGTCGTCGAGGCCGGTCAGGAAAATGTCCTCCGGCACGCGCAGGCCGGCCGCGGTGATCGTCCGCAGCATGGAGGCGTCCCAGCCCTTTGAAAAATTGATGATCGCCTTCGGCGGGTTTTTGCGGTGCACGATCTCCTCGAGGAACGCCCCGCGCTCCCGCCACGCCTCGATCGGCGCGAGCATGCGGTTTTCCGGCGGCACCTGCACGCCGAACTCCGCGCAGGCCGTCTCGAAGGCCCGCAGCCGCTGGCGGCCCGGCGCGTAGACCGGCGGGTCCGCCATATAGGCGATGTTGCGCCAGCCGCGCGCGAGCACCTCGCGCGTCGCCTCGTAGCAGGCGCCGAAATTGTCGATATACACGCCGTCGCACGCGATGCCCGCCGGCTCGCGGTCCACGCACACGACCGGGATGCCGCTGCGCCGGATGCTGTTCAGGTACTCCGCGTTGCTGCCGCCCGGCCCGTCGACCGGCGTGATGAACAGCGCGGCGATTTTATACGAAAGCAGGTCGTCGATCAGCCGCCGCTCGCGCTCCACGCTCGCGTCGGAGTTGCACAGCAGCAGCCGGTAGTCGTACTGCTCGGCGATCTTGTCCGCCGTGTAGAACAGCTCGCTGAAAAAGGGCGCGAAGATCTGCGGCACGACCACGCCGATGATGCGCGAACGCGACTTGGACAGGCTGACCGCGATGGCGCTCGGCGAATAATCGAGCGACTCGACCGCCTGCATCACGCGCGCCCTCGTGCCGGCGCTGACATAGCCGGTGTTGTTCAGCACGCGCGACACCGTGGACTGGGACACGCCCGCTTTCTGCGCGACGTCCCGAATCGTAGCTGTTGATACCGTTCCCGCACCCATACCTGTTCCCCCTGCTTTTGCTGATGTTCCAGAAATATATGATATATGCTTTTTACCGGACTGTCAAGAAAACCGCCCGCAATGTTTGAAAAAGGTTTGACATTTCACAAAAACTTGGGTATGATAAGGGTAAATAGACGCGTTGCCTGCTCGTGCGGCGCGCAAAAGTGAAACGACACGCAGAAAGGACGGTCTCAGTTTATGAAATGCTTGAATAAGGTTCTCACAATTATCGGCTGCATCACGGCGATTGTCGCCGTTGTCGC
The DNA here is from genome assembly GCA_900552925.1 of uncultured Oscillospiraceae bacterium. Lineage (GTDB taxonomy): Bacteria > Bacillota > Clostridia > Oscillospirales > Acutalibacteraceae > Hominenteromicrobium > Hominenteromicrobium gallistercoris. The sequence goes on along the minus strand of USBH01000018.1, from coordinate 7,673 downwards.
TGCGGCCTTCGCCGTATTTTCGTATTTTGACAAGAAAAAGCAGGACGCAGAGCTGGAGGAGTACCTCGAAGGGGCCATCCAGTAAGCCTATGCGCATAAAAGACAGGGCCGTCCGGTTTTTCGACCAGACGGCCTTTCTGTTTTCAGGCGCCTGCACGGGCTGACGCGGCGGCCCGCCCAAAGCGCCCCGTGCCGTGCAGCGGCCGAAAAAAGGGGTTCTGCGGACGCCTTCCCGCAGAACCCCTTTGCTTTTCACGATTTGTCCCCCGGCCGCGCGAACAGGGCCGCCAGGTAGCCGAAAAAGACCGCTGCCGCAATGCCGGCCGCGCCGGCGGTCACGCCGCCGGTGAACGCGCCGAGCAGCCCCTTCTCCGCCACGGCCGTGCGCACGCCCTCCGCAAGCAGGCTGCCGAAGCCGCACAGCGGCACGGTCGCGCCGCAGCCCGCATAATTGATCAGCGGCGTGTACCAGCCCAGCGCGCCGAGCACCACGCCGCCCGTCACATACAGCACCATGATGCGCGCCGGCGTCAGCCTGGTCAGGTCGATCAGCAGCTGGCCGACCACGCAGATCAGGCCGCCGACCACAAAAGCACGAAGATATTCCAAGATCCGGATGCCTCCTTTTGCTGTTCCGCTCCTTCGGGCGGCCTGCCCGCCCGAAGCTTCTCCAGTAGTCTGTGCGGAATAGCGCGGTTTATCCGGTACAGACTACAGACAGAACAATGAAACGGAGGTTCAACCATGAAAAAAGTCGCGTTTTTCGATACCAAGCCGTACGACCGCACCTGGTTCGACGCGCTCGGCAAAAATTATGAAATCACCTACTTCGAGGAAAAGCTCAACCACCACACCGCCAAATTCACCGACGGGTTCGACGCGGTGTGCGCCTTCGTCAACGACCGCGTCAACGCGCTCGCCATCGAACGGCTTTACAACAACGGCGTGCAGCTCATCGCCATGCGCTGCGCCGGCTACAGCAACGTGGACGTAAAGGCCGCGTTCCAGAAGCTGCACATTGTGCGCGTGCCGGCCTACTCGCCGCACGCGGTCGCCGAGCACACGATGGGCCTTCTGCTCACGCTGAACCGCCGCCTGCACAAGGCGTACAACCGCACGCGCGAATTCAACTTCAGCATCGTCGGCCTGACGGGCACCGACCTCTACGGCAAGACCGTCGGCGTGATCGGCACCGGCAAGATCGGCCGCACCTTCATCGACATCTGCCGAGGCTTCGGCATGCGCGTGCTCGCCTACGACAAGTTCCCCGCAAAGGACAGCGGGCTCGATTACGTCGAGCTCGACACGCTGCTCCGGGAAAGCGACGTGATCTCGCTGCACTGCCCGCTGACGCCGGACACGCGGCACATCCTGAATCGCGACGCCTTCTCCAAGATGAAAAAGGGCGTCTTTATCCTGAACACCTCGCGCGGCGCGCTGATCGACAGCGAAGCGCTGCTGGACGCGCTGAACAGCCGCACCGTGGGCGGCGCCGGGCTGGACGTCTACGAGGAGGAGGCGAACCTCTTCTACGAGGACCGCTCCGACACGATCATCCACGACGACACGCTCGCGCTGCTCGTCTCGCGCCCGAACGTGATCCTGACGGCGCACCAGGCGTTCCTGACCGAGGAGGCGCTGCACAACATCGCCGAGGAGACGATCAAAAACCTCGACGCGTTCTTCTCGGGCGCGCCGCTCGAAAACGAGATCTGCTACCTGTGCGACCGCGACAAGGCCGGGCACGACTGCCGCAAGACGCGCCGCGAGCGCTGCTTCTGACGGTTCCGCCCGTCTTTACCACTCGAGGCCGTAGGGCCAGCCGGCCAGGCTGCCGACGTCGTACACCTGCGTGTAGCCGAGCGCGGCGAGCTTTTCGGCCGCCAGACGGCTGCGCTGCCCGCTGCGGCAGTAGACGAGCACCGGCGTGTCCGCCGCGGGGATCTGCTCGGCCGCCGTCTCGCGCGTGATGCTGTCCACCGGGAACAGCAGCGCGCCCTTCGCGTGCCCGAGGTTGTATTCGTCCTCCTCCCGCACATCGAAAAAGCGGAGGTCCGGCTCACTTTCCAGAAGGCTCTTGGCCGCCTCGAAGGAAATCTTTTTGTATTTGTGGTCCATGTTTCTTTCTCCCTTCCCGCGGCACCAAGGCCGCACGCTGTTTCCCGCGTATTGTCCTGCAAACGACGGGGTAAACAAGCTTTGCGAAACGAAAGGCGCAGACGGAATTGATCCGCCTGCGCCTGTTTTGTTGTGTAATGGAACGCCTGATCAGATTTCGACCTGACGGATGATCTCCTTCAGGCACTCCGCGCTCTTTCTCAGGGACGCCTGCTCCGCGTCGTTCAGCGGCAGCAGGATCTTGCTCTCCGCGCCCTTGTGACCGACAATGTTCACAAGGCTGAGGCAGACGTCGTCGATGCCGTACTCGCCGTTGAGCATCGTGGAAACGGTCATCGTGGTGTCGATGCCGGTCAGGATACATTTGACGATGTGGCAGACCGAAACGGAAACCGCATAGAACGTCGCGCCCTTGCGCTCGATGACGCGGCCGCCGGACTTGCGGACGTACTTCTCGACGTCGTCAAAATCGAGCGGGGGCATGATGCGGTCGGCCGACTCAATGGAGCTGTGGTAATCCTGCACCGGGATGTTCGAGATATTCGCGAGAGACCACGGGACGAACGAGCTGTCGCCGTGCTCGCCGAGCACATAGGCGTGCACGTTGAGCTGGTTGATCGAGTAGTACTCCGCGAGGCGCGCACGCAGACGCGCGGTGTCGAGGATCGTACCGGAGCCGATGATGCGGGATTCCGGCAGGCCGGAGCACTTGCAGAAGGTGTAGGTCAGAATATCGACCGGGTTGCTGACGATCAGGTAGATGGCGTCGGGCGCGTAGCGCGTGATCTCCGGGATGATGCTCTTGATGATGTTGACGTTCGTCTGCGCAAGGTCGAGTCTCGACTGGCCCGGCTTTCTCGCGACGCCGGAGGTAATGATGACGATGTCGGAATCCTTGCTGTCCGGATAGCTGCCCGCATAGATCGAGCACGGGCTGCAGAACGGCGTGCCCTGGCGAATGTCGAGCGCTTCGCCGAGCGCCTTGTTGTTGTTGATGTCGATCATGACGATTTCGGAAGCCAGACCCATGACGGTCAGCGTGTAGCCGATGGTTGCACCGACGCTGCCGCTTCCGATGATGGTGATTTTATTCATACTCTGATTCACCCTTACCTTTCAAGCGTTTCGGTCTGCACGGTTTTTCCGCGCGTGTTTTTATTTATTATAGAGGATTTCGCCCTATAAATCAAGAGGGTTTGCGCGCACTCGTCAAATATTTGTCAAATACGCGGCCTTTCTGCCGCCGCGCTTGCCTTCTTTTGACGCATGTGCTATACTGGACGCGAAAATCAGACTGGAGGGATTTCCGATGTCTTTGCTCATCCGAAAAGCCGCCCCGGCGGACGCCGGCGCGCTGCGCACGCTGTACCTCCACCATCTCACCCAGACGGCGGAGGAAAAGCCGCAGAATGCAGAGACGCGCCGCGCGCTTATCTGTTGAAAATACTTTCCTTTTTGTAGGCGATGTTGGCGAGCCGGCCGTCGCGGCACTTGAAATCGCCGGTGAAGCGGCGCGCATAGAGGAAATCGCGGCCGATGTACGCCATCGGGTACTGGTCGTCCGTGCCCGCCATGATCTCGTCGCACAGCTCGATCGCCTCGCCGACGATGCGCTTCGGCACCGCGCCGGTGCCGTGCCCGCCGTAGAGCACGTCGAACGATTCGATATGCGACGAAAAGTGCAGCAGGCTCTGCTTGTACGTCTCGACCGTCGTGGAGCCGGGCAGCGCGAGCAGCGTGTTCGGGTTGCAGGCGTCGCCGGAATAGACAACGCGGTGCATGCGGTCGAGAAAGACGAGCGTACCCGCTGTGTGGCCCGGCACGCCGATGGCCTCGATCTCCACGCCGCCGAGCTCGAACACGTCGCCGTCCCCCACGGGCAGCGTGCGCACGGCGCACCGCGGCACGACGTCCTCCGTTTTCGGCATGAACGCGCCCGCCGGGCGGCCGCGCGTCACAAAGTCGTAGCGGCGCGCGGGGTCGCCGTTTTCGTAGAGCATCTCGATATCCGCCGGGTGCACGCGGCAGACGCCGTACTCGAACGCCGCGCCCGCGTGGTCGACGTGGCCGTGCGTGAGCACAAGCTCCACCGGCAGGTCGGTCAGCTCGCGCACGAAGGCCTTAAGGCTGCCGACGCCCGAAAGACCGTCGATCAAAAGCGCCTTTTCACTGCCCTCGATGAGGTAGCACAGCTCGCCGCCGAGGCCGCCGATCTGCGTGACGTTGTCGAAGATCCTGTTTGCTGTGAAGAATTTGGACATACAAATCACCATTCCTTATTTTTTTGCGCCGGTCGGCGAAGCCGATTGCCGCTTTGTTCGTCGCGGCAAAGGCGCAAATCGTATGTGAAAAATGTATTTTTCACATTAATCACCTTCCCTTATTTTCTGTGCCGGTCGGCGGAGCCGATTCCGCTTTGCCCGTCGCGGCAAAGGCACAAATCGTGTGTGAAAAAGCATTTTTCACACGAACGCCTCCCAACATGCAATTCTGCCGTCCGGGACGGCCTTTCCCTTTTTCCATTATAAGGCTTTTCCGAAAGAAAATCCACAGAAAAAAAGCTGCGCGCCGCCCGTATCTTGTGGTTTTCCCGGTTTTCACACCAAGCGGGCGCGTTTTGCGAAAAATCCGGAAAAAACGCTTGCATTTTCGGGGGCAATGTGATATGATTATTTCTGCGTTATTGGAGTTTAAGGCGAATCTATGCCCACCAATACGGTTCAGGCGGTTTCGCCGTACTATAATCCTGTTATCGAGGAGGTGTCTACTGTGCCCAACATTAAATCGGCTAAGAAGCGCGTAAAGGTCACCGCTGCCAAGACCCTGCAGAACAAGATGATCAACTCTCAGCTCAAGACCGAGCTCAAGAAGGCCCACGCGGCGATCGAGTCCAACGCGGCTGACAAGGCGGAGGCTGTCAAGGTTGCCGTCAAGAAGATCGACCAGGCGGCTGCGAAGGGAATCCTGCCCAAGAACACGGCTGCCAGAAAGAAGTCCGCTCTCGATAAGAAACTCAACGCGAGCGCGTAACTTCCAAAATCGCATGATTAAAAGACCGTTCCGATCGGAACGGTCTTTTTTTCGCGTTCTTTGCGCCTTGCGGCTCAGTAGGCCATGCTGCCCATCAGCGAAATGATGAACATCAGCAGCCACCCGAGTACCACGAGTGCATTGAGTACGATGCCCGCGACAGCGAGGCCCTTGCCGCGCTCGCCGCGCTGGTCGATCTGCGGCATGCTGATGATCGACAGCACAAGGCCCACGATCGCCGTGATCGGGAGGCAGCACAGGACCAGCGAAACGCACGCGAGCACAAAGCCGCCGATGGCCATGCCGTTGTAGGGCGGCTGCACGATCGGGGGCGGCGCGTAGTACGGATTCGTCGGCACCTGCCCGTACGGGTTGGCCGGAGGCGGCGCATAGACCGGCGGCTGCTGCGGCTGCCCCTGCTGGCCGGGATAGCCCTGCGGCTCCTGCGGCGGCACAGGCGGCTGGCCGTATCCCTGCGGTGGAGGCGGCGTCTGCTGGCCCTGCTGCGGCGGCACGGGCGGCTGACCGTATCCCTGCGGCGGCTGGCTGTAAACCACCGGGGCGTTCGCCCCGCAATGCGGGCAATACGCCGCACTTTCCTCATAAATCGTCCCACATCGGCTGCACTGCACCATAAATCATGGCCTCCCCATCACGCTTATTCCTATGTTCAGTATACGTGCCGGAAAGCGCGTTGTCAAGAGAAAAGGCGCGGGGCCGCCGTGCGCAGCGGCCCCGCTTTGGGGTATAAAGCAATTCTACTGTTTATTCTCCTGCGGCGGCACGGGCGGCTGGACCGGCGGGCGGTTGCGCCTTCTGCGCCGCACGCACAGGACGATGACGACCGTCGCCGCGCCGCCGACGGCGAGGAACGGCAGCGCGTAGATCAGCGCGATCACAAAGCCCTGCGCGCCGTCCACAACGCCCTGCAGCATGCCGGAAAAGGCCGCCGCCACGCGCGCGCCGAAGTCCGGCTCCGCCGGCGTATACGCTTCCACCTCCTGCACATAGACGAAAACGGAAGCGTAGTCGATGCTGTTTTCGAGCGCCTTCTGCTGCCCCGTGTAGCGCTCGATCTCATACTGCACCTCCGTCAGCTTTTCCTGCACGGCCAGGAGCTCCTCGAGACTGCCGGATTCCTCCATCAGGGCGAGCAGGCGCGCCTCCTGTGTGCGCAGGCTGTTCAGCCGCGCTTCGATGTCGACGTACTCGCCCGTCGCGTCCTGCGTGCTCTCTTCACTGTGCAGCACGCTGCCCGCCGCCTGCACCGCTTCGAGGAACGGCGCGTACTGCGCCGCCGGCACGCGGCAGGTGAATTCCGCGCTGCGCGCGCCGCTGTCCGCATACGACGCGGTGTACTCGATATAACCGCCGGCCTCGTCGACCGCCGCCCGCAGCGCCGCGAGCGCCTCCTCGTAGTCCCGGGCCTCCAGCGTCATGCTTGCGGTGCGGATGATCTTCCGGTCGTCCGCCGCCTGCCCGTCCGCATAGACGGCCGTGCCCGTCTCGTTGCCCGCGGCGTCCGCCACGGCCGATTCCTCCGTCGCGCCGTAGTCGAAGCCGCCCTCCTCCGCGTAAGCCGCCGTGCTCGTCGCCGTATCCTCCGCGCGCAGGTCACTGCACCCCATGAAAAGGACCGCCGGCAGACAGAAAAGCGCCAGCACCGCTGTTTTCCGTTTCATCGTTTCTGCTCCTTTCCGCTCCGCGCTCTTTCGCGCAGATTTTTCCTTTCACCTCTTATGAAAGCAAATCCCCCGGCGCGGTTACACAATTTTCCTGAAAATTTTAAAAAATCTTAAAATTCCAGTTGACAATCCTGTGATTATATGTTATGCTTTCATCATCACATTACAAGGAGATAAGAATTATGAGTTGGATACTTCCCGGAACCGTGCTCCGCGTCGATTCCGACAGCCCCGCGGCGGCAGAGGAAACGCTCTCCGCCATGTTCCTGACCGGCGGCCTCGTGCTCTCCCAGGTCACGCAGATCACGGGCCTCGAGCCCTATATCGTGCAGAACTGGGTGCGCCGCGGCTTTGTGACGGCGCCGAAGCTGCGCAAATACACGCGCCGCCAGCTCAGCCGCATCCTGATCATCAACGCGCTCAAGGGCGCGCTGCCGATCGAGCAGATCTGCCAGCTTCTGACCTACGTCAACGGCACGCTGGACGACGACGAGGACGACATCATCGACGACACGCAGCTCTACAACGCCTTCGTCGTGCTGGCGCACACGGTCGACCGCGACGGCTTCCCGATGCCCGACGAGATCGTGCCGATGATCGAGCGCAGCCTGCCGGACTACCACGAGCAGGCGCCCGGCGACCGCTCGCGCGTGCAGGAGGTGCTGCGCATCATGCTGACCGCATGGCGCTCCGCACAGCTGCAGGAGGACGCCCAGCGCATGCTGCGCGCCCTGCCGAAATCCCCGAGCATCCTGTAAGGACGACAGCCACCCTGCGGGCTGCCGGCGAAAGCCCGGCCGTCCGCAGATTTTTGAAAAAGGAGAATTTCTGTCTCTTATA
>USBH01000017.1 GCA_900552925.1 uncultured Oscillospiraceae bacterium | reverse complement strand
GTGCTTATCTCTCGTGGCGGGCGTACTTCGGCAGCAGCAGCGGGGAAACGTCATCCGACTCGATGCCGGCGTTCTTCAGCTCCTCTGCATAGCGCTCGATGTGCTCGAGCGTCATGGTGCCGAGCTCGGTCTCCTTCGCCCGTGCAGCCGCAGCCTTACCGGCGTTGCGGCCGAAGACGATGATGTCGAGCAGGGAGTTGCCCATCAGGCGGTTGCGGCCGTGGATGCCGCCGACGGCCTCGCCCGCAACCAGCAGGTTGCTGATGACCTTCGTGAAGCCGTCCCCACCGATCTCGAGGCCGCCGTTCTGGTAGTGCAGCGTCGGGTAGACGAGGATCGGCAGCTTTCTCATATCGATGTCGTAGTTCATGTACATGCGCAGCATGGCCGGGATGCGCTTTTCGATCGTGCCCTCGCCGCCGATGCGCTCGATCATCGGCGTGTCGAGCCAGACGCCCGTGCCGAGCGGCGTCGTGACGCCCTTGTGGCGGTCGGTGCACTCGCGGATGATGGAAGCCGCCGCGACGTCGCGCGTCTCAAGCGGATGCATGAAGGCTTCGCCGTCCACGTTGACGAGCATCGCGCCGAGGGAGCGGACCTTCTCGGTGACGAGCGCGCCGAAGATCTGCGACGGGAACGCAACGCCCGTCGGGTGGTACTGGATCGTATCCTGATACAGGAGCGGAGCGCCCGCGCGGTAGCCGAGGATCAGGCCGTCCGCGGTTGCACCGTAGTGGTTCGAGGTCGGGAAGTTCTGGTAGTGGAGCCGGCCCGCACCGCCCGTGGCGATGATGACCGTCTTGGCGCGCGCGACCATGTAGTCGTCGGTCTCCATGTTGAGGAGCACCGCGCCCGCGACCTGGCCCTTATCGTCCTTGATCAGCTCGACGGCCGAGGTGAACTCGACAACCGGGATCTTGCGGTTGAGCACTTCGTCGCGCAGCGTGCGCATGATCTCCGCACCGGAGTAGTCCTTGCAGGCGTGCATTCTCTTTCTGGAGGTGCCGCCGCCGTGGGTCGTGATCATGTTGCCCTCGGCGTCCTTGTCGAACATGACGCCGAGCTCGTTCAGCCACTTGATCGCGTCCGGCGCTTCCATGACGAGGCGGCGGAGCAGCTCCGGACGGGCCGCAAAGTGGCCGCCGCCGAAGGCGTCGAGGTAGTGCTGAACCGGGGAGTCGTTTTCCTTATCGGCAGCCTGAATGCCGCCCTCCGCCATCATCGTGTTCGCGTCGCCGATGCGCAGCTTCGTGACGATCATGACGTTCGCGCCCGCGTTGTGGGCCTCGATGGCCGCCGAAGCGCCGGCGCCGCCGCCGCCGATGACGAGCACGTCCACATCGTAATCGATCTTGTTGAGGTCGACCGGGTGGTCCAGCAGGCGGCTGTTGGAGTGCAGCAGATGGCCGAGCTCCTTCGGCACCTTCTGGCCCTTGTTCGGCCCGATCTTGATCGTATCAAAGCCGTCTTCTCTGTAGTCCGGGTGATACGCCTTCAGAAGGGCGTCCTTTTCCTCTGCGGTCATGCGTCTGGGCTCCATGCCCATGCGCGCGTCTCTGGTTGCCTCTACCTTTTTGACAGAGGCAAGCATTTCCGGTGTAAACATGGCTGACCCTCCTTATTTCTCAATCTCTCTCGTGTTGTAAAGCTCCTGCATCTCGGTGATCGGCTTCTGCATGACCTTTTCGATCAGCTCGTCGTACGCGCCGCTGTGGATCTCCTCCACGCGCTTTTCGAGGTGCTTGGACTCCGGCGCGATGTACTTGCCGGTGAGGCGTCTTGCGAGCAGGCCGACCATCGGGTGCGAGATGCCCGCCGGGCAGCGGACCGAGCAGCAGCCGCAGCTGACGCAGTCGAAGGATTCCTCCGCGCACTTCTCCAGCTCGCCGCGCTGCGCGTACGCGGTGTACTGCATGACGTTGAGGTTCTGCGTACATGCCTTCGTGCAGGCGTTGCAGCCGATGCAGCTGTAGATCTCCGGGTAGAGCTCCATCATGATCTGCTGGTTCGGCTTGATCTCGTTGATGTCGTACAGGCGCTTATCCGTCGGGAAGAAGGGGATGCTCGCAACGTACATGCCCTCCTGAACCTGCGTCTGGCAGGCGAGGCAGGTCTTCAGCTCGTTATCGCCCTTGATGCGGTAAATCGTCGCGCAGGCGCCGCAGAAGCCGTGGCGGCAGCCGCAGCCTCTCTTCAGCGTATAACCGGCATATTCCATGGCGGTCATGATCGTGAGATCCGCAGGGACGCTGTAGCGTTTACCGAAAAAATATACATTTACCATATTTTCCATGTTAGCAACTCCCTTTCTTAATATTCGTTCGGCAGCTCGTCGATCTCGTCGCAGCGGAAGACCGGGCCGTCCTTGCAGACATATTTGGAGCCGATGTTGCAGCGGCCGCACTTGCCGACGCCGCACTTCATGCGCAGCTCGAGCGTCGTGTAGACCTGCTCCTTCGAGAAGCCCATCTTCACAAGCGAAGCGAGACAGAACTTGATCATGATCGGGGGGCCGCACAGGAGCGCCGTCTTGTTCGTATCGAAGCCGAGCTCCTCGAGGTAGGCGGGCACGAAGCCGACGTGGCCGTCCCAGCCCTCCTGCTCGCGGTCGATCGTGAGGTACACGTTGACGCCCTCGGTCTTCATCCAGACCTCCTGGATCTCCTTGAGCTGCACGAGGTCATCCTTCGAGCGGGAGCCGTACAGGATGTCGATCGTACCGTAATCGCTGCGGTTGTCGAGCACGTAGTTGATGACCGAGCGCAGCGGCGCAAGGCCGATGCCGCCGGCGATGAAGAGCAGGTTCTTGCCCTTGAGCTCCGTTTCAACCGGGAAGTGGTTGCCGTACGGGCCGCGGACCGTGATCTCGTCGCCGACTTCGAGGCTGTGCAGGTAGTCGGTCAGCATGCCGCACTTCTTGATGCTGAATTCCTGGTATTCCTTGTTCGTCGGCGAAGAGGTGATCGAGAACATACCCTCGCTGACGCCCGGGGCGCAGAGCATCGCGCACTGGCCGGGCATATGCTCGAAGAGCTTGCCGCCCTCCGGCGCATTGACGCGGAACGTCTTGACGTCCGGCGTCTCCTCGCGGATGTCGGTGATCACGCCGACCTGCGGGATCAGGACGTCCTTCACATAATTATCGTGGCAATGGCACGTACATTCACTCATTGATCGACTGCCTCCTTTTCAAAGGCTTTGATGACCTTTACTATATTCAGTGAAGCCGGGCACTTCTCCACGCAGCGGCCGCAGCCGACGCAGGAGTACATGCCGTCGTTGTTTGCCGGGAAGTAGACGAGCTTGTGCATGAAGCGCTGGCGGAAGCGCTGCATCTGGCTCGTTCTGTTGTTGCCGTGCGCCATCATCGTGAAATCCGAATACATGCAGGAGTCCCAGCAGCGGTAGCGCTGGACGCCGTGGCCCGTATCGTAGTCCTTGATGTCGTAGCACTGGCAGGTCGGGCACACAAAGGTGCAGGTGCCGCACGCAAGGCACGGCTTGTAGAGCTTCTCCCAAACCGGGGAGTCGAATTTCTCGGCGGTCGCGTCGCCGTTCCAGCCCTCGAGCGAGAGGTTCGTGTACGGCAGCTTTTCGACGATCGCGCGGATCTTCGCCTGCTCGTCGGCGACGGCCTGCACATCGGCCGCATCGGCGTTTTCGAGCACCGCGGAAACGGAGTCGGTGAGCGCCTGGCCCTTTTCCGTCACGGGCTTCCAGCAGTAGTCCTCGCCGACCGCCCACATCACGACGTCCGCATCCGGCTCGGCGCAGTCGACGCCGAACACCTTGCAGAAGCAGGTCTCCTCCGGCTCGTGGCACGCGAGCGCCACGATGGTGCCGTGCTCACGGCGGGCTCTGTAGAACGTGTCGACCGGCTCCGCAAGGAAGACCTTGTCGAGCACCTTGATGCCCTGGATGTCGCACGCCTTCATGCCGAACGCCACGAATTTCTGGCTCCTCAGCGCCTCGGGCTCAATCGAGAGCTTCTTGTGGTCTCTTCTGACCGTGTAGAGCGTTTCGCTCTGCGGGAAGAACATATCCTTCGGAGACTTGACCGTCTTGAGCGTGTCGAGATCCGCCTCGGTCCCCTCGGTCCAGACCGCAAAATTCGTCTGGCCGCTGATGTTCACCGGCAGGTAAAGCTCCTGCTGCGCCGCGATCGCTTTGAGCAGCTCGGGCAGATTACGCTTTGCAATCTTGAACATGGCTTATCTCCTTCCCCCGGTGACACCCGGCTCGACGTCGTTGAACGTGAAGCTCGTCAGCGGGCCCTTCGACTCCGCATCGGCGCCGGCCTGGTATTCGCCGTAAAATTCGTCTATATCCTTGATGAACTTGCGGTTGAACAGGTGCAGCGGAATGCCCTGCGGACATACGCGGCTGCATTCGCCGCAGTCCGTGCAGCGGCCCGCCACATGGAACGCGCGGATGATGTGGAACATCTTCTCCTCGAAGGAGTCGACGTTCGCCTTCTGCGCGCTGTCGAACTTCGTGCTGTCGAACACGCACTTGCGGCAGCTGCACGCCGGGCACACGTTGCGGCAGGCGTTGCAGCGGATGCACTTGCTGAGCTCGGACTGGAAGTACGCGAACTTCTCCTCCGGGCTCATCGCCTCGATCCTGCGGACCTCCTCAAAGCGGTCCGCATCCTTCGTATCGGTGCTTTCGCCGAGCAGCTCGTCGTAGATCATGTGGTCCTTGCCCTTGCAGACGTGGCAGCGCTCGAGCATCGCGTCCTTGTACGGGACGGTCTTTACGCCATAGAGCGTCTCCACGGTCAGCGTATCGGCGGGGCCGTCGTACTCCGCGCCGCGGATATTGAGGATGCCCTTGATGCCCTGCGCCTTGATCTTCTCGACGTCGAGCTTGCCCTTGCAGCCGATGCCGATGATGTACGCCTTGTCGCGCACGACGCGGTTTTCCTTGATGAGCTGGTTGAAGCTGTATGTATCGCACGGCTTGAGGAAGACGAGCGTCTTGCCCTCGAGCTTCGAGCCCTCGATCATGTACTTGCTGAGGTTCGCGCCGCAGAAGCCGTTGTACACGAAATTCGCTTCCAGGTCCTCCGCCGTCTCAAAGTAGGAGGGCTCCGGATTGTACGGCAGGTCGCCGATTCTCCAGCCGAGGACCCGCACGACGGTTCCGTCCGCCAGAAGCTCTTTTGCGCGGTTGATTATTTCCTGCATCTCAAATCCTCCAGTCTGACGTTCTTGCCGAGCGAAGTGATCTTCGCCACAAACTCATTCATGGTCTGGGAGAACTTCACGCCCTCAGCCGCCGAGACCCACTCCACGCGGGTGCGGCCGTGTTCGACGCCGATGTAGTCGAGCATGGAGAACAGCAGCGCCATTCTTCTTCTCGCATAGTAGTTGCCGGTGCTGTAGTGGCAGTCGCCCGGGTGGCAGCCGCACAGGATCACGCCGTCCGCGCCCTTTTCAAAAGCGCGCAGGATGAACATGGGGTTCACGCGGCAGGAGCACGGCACGCGGATGATCTTGACGTCCGCCGGGTAGGTGAGGCGGCTGCTGCCCGCGAGGTCCGCGCCGGCGTAGCTGCACCAGTTGCAGCAGAACGCCACGATCTTCGGTCTGAATTCTTCGTTCGCTGTTATCGACATATTGCATCCACCTCCGCAAGAATCTGTCTGTTCGAGAAGCCCTGCAGATCCATCGCGCCGGACGGGCAGGTGACGGTGCACGCGCCGCAGCCCTGGCACAGCGCGTTGTTGACGACCGCAATGCGGCGCTCCTCGCGGACGCCGTGGTCGTTGATGAGCTTCGTCTCATAGCTGATCGCGCCGTAGGGGCAGACGTTCTCGCACTGCGAGCAGCCGTTGCACAGCAGCTCGTCGGCCTTCGCGGTGCACGGGTTCGTCATCAGCTTGTCTTTTGCAAGCAGGCCGATGGCCTTGACCGCCGCCGCGCCGGCCTGCGCGACCGTCTCGGGGATATCCTTCGGGCCCTGGCACACGCCGGAGAGGAACACGCCGGCCGTCGGGGACTCGACCGGGCGGAGCTTCGCATGCGCCTCGGTGAGGAAGTTGTTCGTATCAATGCTTGCGGTGAGCATCGTCGCGATGCCGCGGACCGACGGGTCCGGCTCAATGGCGGTCGCGAGGACGACCATGTCCGCATTCATGAGGATCTGCTTGTTGTCGATCAGGTCGACGCCCTGCACGAGCAGCGTGCCGTCCGGCTGCGGAGCAACCTTGCCGACTTGGCCCTTGATGTAGTTGACGCCGTAGTCCTCGACCGCGCGGCGGTAGAACTCGTCGAAGTTCTTGCCGGGGGTGCGCACGTCGATGTAGAAGACCGTCACGTTGACGTCCGGGTACTTGTCGCGGATCAGCATCGCGTGCTTCGCGGTGTACATGCAGCAGATCTTCGAGCAGTAGCTCTTGCCGCGCTTGTCGGAGCAGCGGCTGCCGACGCACTGGATGAACACCATGTTCTTCGGCGGCTTGCCGTCGGAGAGGCGCTCCAGGTGGCCCTGCGTGGGGCCTGCGGCGTTCATGATGCGCTCGAGCTCGAGCGAGGTGATGACGTCCTTGCTCTGGTTGTACGCGTACTCGTCGTACTTGTCGAGCTTGATCGTGTCGAAGCCGGTCGCGACGACGATCGCACCGTACTTCTCGGTGATGATCTCGTCCTTCTGCGTGTAGTCGATCGCGCCCGCCTGGCAGACCTTTTCACACAGGCCGCACTTGCCGGTCTTGAACTTGATGCAGTGCTCGCGGTCGATGACCGGGACGTTCGGGATCGCCTGTGCGAACGGCGTGTAGATCGCGCTTCTCGTGTTCAGGCCGCGGTTGAACTCGCTGGGCGCCTTCTTCGAAGGACACTTCTCCTGGCACAGGCCGCAGCCGGTGCACTTCGTCATGTCGACGCTTCTCGCCTTCTTGCGGATGTCGACCGTAAAATCACCGACGAAGCCGGAAACCTTCTCGACCTCGCTGTAGGTGTAGATGTTGATCTTCTCGTGCGCGGAAGCCTCCACCATTTTCGGCGTGAGGATACATGCGGAGCAGTCGAGCGTCGGGAACGTCTTGTCGAGCTGGGACATTCTGCCGCCGATGCTCGGCGTCTTTTCGACGATGTCGACCTCGTAGCCCGCGTCCGCAATGTCGAGCGCGGTCTGGATGCCGGCGATGCCGCCGCCGATAACGAGCGCGCGCTTCGTGACGCGGCTTTCGCCCGCGACGAGCGGCGCGTCGAGATTGACCTTTGCGATCGCCGCACGGGCGAGGATCACGGCCTTCTCGGTGGCTTCCTCGATATTCTTGTGGATCCACGAGCAGTGCTCGCGGATGTTGGCGATTTCCACCATGTAGGGGTTGAGGCCGGCCTTTTCGGCGGCCTTGCGGAAGGTCGTCTCATGCATGCGCGGGGAGCAGGAACACACCACGACGCCGGTCAGGTGCTTCTCGCGGATCGCCGTGGCGATCTTCGCCTGGCCGACCTCGGAGCACATGTACTGGTAATCTTCCGCGTGCACGACGCCCGGCTCGAGCCGGACCATCTCCACGACCTTCTTCACGTCGACCGTGGCTGCGATGTTGCTGCCGCAGTGGCAGACAAAAACTCCTATTCTTTGCACGCTATCACCTCCTGTATCTTCTGAACGCGCTGACTAAGAGCTGCTGCGGGAGGTCCGGATCCAGAAGCTCCGGCACCTCGTCCGGCGAGAGGTACGTCTCGCCGCGCTGGCGCACCACAAGCTGACGCGCCGCATCGATGAGCTTGCCGGGCTTCACGTCGCGCGGGCAGCGCTCCACACAGGCAAAGCAGGAGAGGCACTTCCAGAGCGATTCGGACTGCATGAGCGCCTCGATCTCATCGTTCAGCACATACGATACGAACTGGTGCGGCTTGATGTCCATCTCGTTGAACGACGGGCAGGAAGCGGAGCATTTGCCGCACTTCATGCACTTGTACGGGTTGACGCCGCTGATCTCGCGGATCTGTTCCGCCTGTTTCTTTGCGTTGTTCACTTCGTTGCCGCCTCCTCCTTGACGCCGAGCGCCTCTGCGAGAAGCTCGGTGAAATAGTAGACCGGGATGGCCCCGCTGCCGCTCTTGTTGAGGTTGTACATGCAGAGGGGACATGCCGTGATGAGCATTTCAGCGCCCATGCCGGCCGCGCTTTCCATGATCGTCGCGCTCATGCGCTTCGACATATCCTTTTCCTTCAGGGAAATGTAGCCGCCGCAGCACTCGTTGCGGTACGGGTAAACGACCGGCTCCGCGCCGATGGCACGGATGAAATCCTCGATGATCGTCGGGTTTTCCGGGTCGTCGAACTCGAGAAGCGCGCTGGGGCGCAGCAGCAGGCAGCCGTAATAGGCGCCGATCTTTCTGCCCGTCAGGGGGTTCGTGACCTTCTTGCGGATCTCGTCGAAGCCGACGCGGTCGCGCAGCACCTCCAAGAAATGCAGCACGGTCGTCTCGCCCGCATAGGGCTCGTCGAGCTGCATGTAGTTGTTGGCTCTGGTGCGGATATCCTCCACATTCTTCATGTCATCGTTGACGCGCTTGATGACGTGATGACATGCGGAGCAGAGCGTCACGAGGTCCTGCCCCTTCTCCTTCGCCTCATTCAGGGCGCGCACCGAAGAGAGCTTTGTCGCGATCTCGTCGGAGCCGAGCGGGTAGACGCCGCCGCAGCACTGCCAGTTTTCGATTTCCTCGAGCTCAAACCCCAGTGCCTTCGCCGAAGCTCTGGCATAGGCGTCGAGATCCTTTGCCTTCGTCTTCAGGGTGCACCCCGGATAATAGCTGTACTTCATAGCTACTCCTGTCATCCTTTCTATAATTTATTTTGGATTGTTGAATCTGCCCGATGGCTTCCCCGGGTTTCCTCGCGCATCGGCCCGCCGCAGCGCCGTCTTCGGAGGGGCTGCTCCGAAAACTCCGTGTTATGTAAACACACACCGCCGCAAAGCACGCGCCGACGCCCGGATGCGCAGCGTCCGCCGCCATCCGAAAAACTCAGTTCAATAAATTTTATCATATCGATATTCCTTTATCAAGCGTTTTCGAGATTTTTCTCGATGAAAATATAGGATTTTCAGGAATCTCTTTTCTGTGCTTTCGGTCAGAAACGCGCCTGCGCCGCGGCGGGGGCGCAAAAAAGCCGCCCGGCGCGGCAGGTCTGCCTTCCGGACGGCTGCTTGTCGGCCGCAGCTTCGGCGCGCGCTGCGGCACGGCGGCATTTTACCGCGCAAAAGCAGCGCATCGCGCCGCTTTCCGCGCGCGGCGCCGTGCGGTTCAGTTCTCCGCCTGCGCGGGCGGCGCGGGCGTGTACTCCGGCAGTTCGAACCAGAAGGTGCTGCCCTGCCCCACCATGCTCGTGACGCCGTAGCGCCCGCCGTGCATATCGAGGATATTTTTTACAATCGAAAGCCCGAGCCCGGTGCCGACCTGCGCCCGGCGGTGGTCCTTGTCGACCTTGTAGTACCGGTCCCAGATATACGGCAGCTTGTCCGCCGGGATGCCCTCGCCCGTGTCGCGGATCTCCACGCGCACGACGCCGTTTGCGGCGACCTGGCGCAGCGAAACGGTCTTGTCTTCCCCGGCGTAGTTGATCGCATTGTTCACGAGATTGTACACCACCTGGGAAATGCGCAGGCGGTCGGCGCAGACGAACACCTCGCGGTCAAAGGTGAACGGGAAGCTGTAGTCGGCCAGCTTGTCGTAGCGGCGCAGCGTCTCCCGGATGTCCCCGGTCAGGCAGAACACCTCGGGCTTGAGCGCCTGCGTGCCGCTTTCCAGCTTGGAGAGGTCGAGCAGGTCGTTGACGAGGTCGGCCAGACGGTTCGACTCGTCCACGATCACCTGCACATTTTCGGGCGTGTTCTCCCCCGGGATGTCGCGCATGACCTCGGCATAGCCCGAGATCATGGTCAGCGGCGTGCGCAGGTCGTGCGAGACGTTCGCGATCAGCTCGCGCCGCAGGTCCTCGACCTTCGAAAGCTCCTGCGCCGCGTAGTTCAGCGTGCCCGCGAGCTCCGAGACCTCGCGCGTGCCGCTGTCCGGGAAGCGGATCGCATAGTCGCCCTGCGCGAGCCGCTTGGCCGAATCGTTGATCCGCTCGATCGGCTTCGAGAGCCGCGCGGCGATGAACAGCGCCAGCACAAGGGCGAGCACGAGCATCACGCCCGTGAGGCACCACAGCTGCACCTTCAGCGTCTCCACCGTGGAATCGACGGGCACGACGCCGCTCAAAAGCAGCACGAGGTACTCCTCGCCGTCCGAAAGTGTGACGGTGCGCGCGTAAATGATGCTCGCGTCCATGCCGCCCGGCGTCTCCTCGATGTTGTCCTGCATCACGCTGCCGCCCGCCGCCTTGACCTCGAGGAACAGCCGGCTGCAGTCGAAGTTGCCGAACCGCTCCAGCACGCTGCCGCGCGCATTCGGGGACATGGAGATGTTCGTGCCGTTTTTGTCGGACAGCAGGATCGAGACGTTCGAATTGTATGTGATTTCGATGAAGTCGGACATCGAGGCGCCGCCGTCGAGCATCGCGACGACGCGGTCCGAAACCGCGCGGATCTCGTTCGTTTTGATCGCCTTGTAAAACGTGTTGAGCAGGCCGATCTGGAAAAACCAGAGCAGCGCGACGATCAGCGCGGTGAACACCGTAAAGCCGAGCAGCACCTGCGCGCGGATGCCGGGCTTTTTCAGCTGCCGGCCGAATACGGGCCGTTTCATGACCCGGTCTCGAAGCGGTAGCCGACGCCGCGCAGCGTGACGATGAACCTGCTGTACGGTCCGAGGCTGCGGCGCAGCAGCTTGATGTGCGTGTCGAGCGTGCGGTCGTCCCCGTAGAAGTCATAGCCCCACACGTTTGTGATCAGCATCTCGCGCGTCAGCGCGATGCCGCGGTTGTTGACGAGGTAGAAGAGCAGGTCGTACTCCTTCGGCGAAAGATCGACCCGCGCGCCGTCCACCTTGACGGTCCGCGCGGTGAAGTCCACCTCGAGCCCCTCCGCGCGGAAGATCTCGCGCCGCTGCCCGCCCGTGCGGTTGACGCGGTTCATCACGGCGTTGACGCGCATCATCAGCTCCTTGGGCGAAAACGGCTTCACGACGTAGTCGTCCACGCCGAGCTCAAAGCCGTGGATCTTGTCGTATTCCTCGCCGCGCGCCGAAAGCATGATGACCGCGGGCGACGCGATCTTCCGGATCTCCGCGACGGCCGAAAAGCCGTCGAGCTCCGGCATCATGACGTCCATGATGATGATGTCGAACTTGTCGGGGTTCTGCCGGCAGAGGTTGACGGCCTCCATACCGTTCTCCGCCTCGGTGACCGCATGGCCCTCAAACTCCGCGTATTTCCGGATGAGGAGCCGGATTTTCGCCTCGTCGTCCACAACGAGAATTCTGTACATACCGCGATTCCCTCCCTTTCTGGCGGTACTGCTTCTGTTTGTTCAGTATACAGGCAAAATGTGAAATTATTGTGAAGAACCGACGAAGAGTTTCGGCCGTTCTCCGCCGGATCATGTGTTAAGTGCACAAATCTGCCCTCTGTTTTTCAAGTATTTTAACGATTTGCACTTTTTTGAAATAAAAAAGTGCATCTGCCTGTTGACATTCCGGGGAATTTGGAGTAGGATTACTTATAGAAAATACACATAATTTTATATATCCTACATGGATATTCCGCGTGTTTTCAACAATCTTTCCGCGCCGCAGCGCACGGAAAATCACCGAGGAGGAGTGCATATGTTACCGATTATTACGATTTCCCGCCAATACGGCAGCGGCGGCCACGAAGTCGGAGAGCGGCTGGCCGAAAAGCTGAACATCCCCCTTCTCGATAAGGAACTGATCGCGTTGGCTGCAAAAAAGAGCGGTCTGAGCGAAGAAGTCTTTGAGAAGGCGGACGAAAAGGCCGGCAGCAGCCTGCTGTATTCCATGGTGATGGGCAACTATACCTTCGGCAGCCGCATCACGGGAATCAACGATATGCCGATCAACGACAAGCTGTTCATCCTGCAGAGCGACATCATCAAGAAAGCCGCGGACAACGGGCCGTGCGTCATCATCGGGCGCTGCGGCGACTACATCCTGCGCGACTACAAGAACGTGTTCCACGTCTTTGTCCATGCGAACAAGGAAGCGCGCATCGCGCGGATCCTGCGCAAGGGGCTCTGCGATGAGAAAAAGGTTTCCGATTTCATTGCAAAGCGCGACAAGCAGCGCGCCAATTACTATAACTTCTATTCGAACAAGCGCTGGGACGATCTTTCGAACTACCACCTGACGATCGACTCCTCGCAGTTCGAAATCGATGACATCGCGGACATCATCATCGCCGCGATCGGCCGCGTCAAAGCGTAAGGCCGCCCGATTCAGAGTTTATCGACCTTTTATATTTTTCATTTTTTATCCCTTCAGGAGAAGAGGCGTGCCGCCCGGCACGTCTCTTTTCCTATTCTCCGGTGCCGGGCAGCGCCGTCTGCACCGGGTCGGCCGTCATCAGGTGGATGATTTCCAGCCCGGCCGCGCGCGCCCGGCGCACCGTATACGCCTGTCTCTTATACACATCTGACGCTGCCGACGAAT
>USBH01000016.1 GCA_900552925.1 uncultured Oscillospiraceae bacterium | reverse complement strand
ACGAGATTAGCTGCAGTCTCGTGGGCTCGGAGATGTGTATAAGAGACAGTCCCCTCCGGCCCGTGGGTGCGCTTCGACACGTTCCTCTATCAGGGGTATGAGGTGCCGCCGTTCTACGATTCGATGCTCGGCAAGATGATCGTGTTCTCCTCCACGCGCGAGGAGGCCATCCGCAAGATGCAGTCCGCATTGTGCGAGCTCGTCATCGGCGGCCTGCCGAACAACATCGAAAACCAGATCGACATCATCCGCGACCCCGTGTTCCAGAGCGGGGATTACTACACCGACTTTATCAAAAACCGCGAGGGCTGACCGGGCGCGGCGCTGAGCCGCCCGGAAAACGCCCCGAAGCATCAAACCGAAGGGAGAAACCGCTATGAATCTGATGGGCCTGTTCCGCTCGCCGCAGAACGAGCTGGAAAAGGGCGGCAAGCAGCCGAAAAATCCGCAGGAGGAGTCGCACGAGATCACGATGACCTGTCCGAAGTGCGGCACGCAGACGCCTGTTTCGGAGTTGTGGGATACGCAGAACGTCTGCCGCTGCGGGCATCATTTCCGCATGACGGCGCGCCAGCGCATCAGCTTCCTCGCGGACGAGGACAGCTTCACGGAGCTGGACGGCGACATGACGAGCCGCGACATCCTCGACTTCCCGAATTACGAAAACAAGCTCAAGAGCGCAAGGCTCGCCACGCGCGAGAAGGAGGCCGTCATCTGCGGCACGCTGCGCGTGGAGGACGAGCCGTGCGCCGTGTTCTGCATGGACCCGCACTTCATGATGGGCAGCATGGGCACGGTGGTCGGCGAAAAGATCACGCGCCTGTTTGAGTACGCGACCGAGCACCGCCTGCCGGTCATCGGCTTTACGGCGGCGGGCGGCGCGCGCATGCAGGAGGGCATCCTCTCCCTGATGCAGATGGCGAAGACGAGCGGCGCGGTGCGGCTGCACAGCGACGCGGGCCTGTTTTACCTGACGGTCCTCACCGACCCGACGACCGGCGGCGTGACGGCGAGCTTCGCGATGGACGGCGACATCATCATGGCCGAGCCGGACGCGATGATCGGCTTTGCCGGCGCCCGCGTCATCGAGCAGACGATCCGCAAAAAGCTGCCGGAGGGCTTCCAGCGCGCGGAGTTCCTGCTGGAGCACGGCTTCATCGACCTCATCACGCCGAGAAGCCACCAGCGCGAGGTCATCGCGCAGCTGCTCAGGATGCACGACGCCGACAAGCAGGGCGTCTGTACGGAAAAGGCGGAGGAAGAAACGGAGGGCGAAGCATAATGGCAACGGCATATGAAAAGGTTCAGCTTGCGCGCGGCAAGGGCCGTGCGACCGGGCTTTCGTTCATCCAGAACATCTTCACGGACTTCATCGAGCTGCACGGCGACCGCCGGTTCGCCGACGACCCCGCGATCGTCGCCGGCATCGCGAAGCTCGGCGGCCGCACGGTCACGGTCATCGCGATCGAGAAGGGCGGCGACACGCGCGACAAGGTCTACCGCAACTTCGGCTCCCCGAACCCCGAGGGCTACCGCAAGGCGCTGCGCCTGATGCGCCAGGCGGAGAAATTCCACCGGCCGGTCGTCTGCTTTGTCGACACCTCGGGCGCGTTCTGCGGCATCGGCGCCGAGGAGCGCGGCCAGGGCCAGGCGATCGCCGAAAACCTCATCGAGATGATGGGCCTGAAAACGCCGGTGATCTCGGTGCTGATCGGCGAGGGCGGCTCCGGCGGCGCGCTGGCGCTCGCCGTGGCGGACCGGGTGTGGATCCTCGAAAACGCCGTGTATTCGGTCGTGTCGCCCGAGGGCTGCGCGAGCATCCTGTGGAAGGACGCAAAGCGCGCGAAGGAGGCGGCGGAGTGCCTGCGGCTGACGGCGCAGGACATGGAGCAGCTCGGCGTCGTCGAGCAGGTCATCAGCGAGGAGGACAAGGGCGCCGTGTTCGCGCGGGTCAAGTCCATGCTGGAGACGGAGCTTGACGCCCTGTGCGAAAAGGACACCGAAACGCTGCTGAAGGAGCGCTACGAGCGGTTCCGCAAATACTGATTTTGATTTTTACGAAACAGTAACCCCTGCGCAGGGGTTGCTGTTTTTTTGTCAAAAAATACGGCGGAATAAGGGGCGGACGTGGATGGTTCGCAGGCAATAACAGGCGCTGGAATGGAATTGCCTGCGATAAACATAAAAAAATTTATGATAATCGTTAAAAACCGCTTGACAACATCCCCTGCGGCGCATATAATGAATTTAACGATAATCGTTAAATTTGAGGAGGGTGGTTTTGTTATGGCAAGAGAAAAAATAGCAAGGACGGCAAAGGGTCTGGATAAGGCGCTGCGCATTATACGGGGAATCATCCTGGTTGGCGCCGTGGTGTGCGCAGCCGTTCTCGGTGTTTTTACGGTCGTGAATGTCGTCAGCCACGGTTCCACGGCCGTGGAAAATTACAGCGCCGTGGATATCGGGCCGCTCACCTTTGCGCTGACGGGAGAGGTGGCGCCGGATCACAACGCCTTTTTGTTCTACGCCTGGATCATGACCGCGGCGGCTGTCGCGATCATCGCTGTCGTGTGCTACGCGATCCGCATCATCAGAAGAATTCTTGCCCCGATGACGCAGGGCGATCCTTTCCATCCGACGGTTGGAAAGGAGATCCGCAGGCTTGCCTTTGCCAGCCTTATCATCGGCGTCATACAGAATATTATGAGCGCGGTCGAAACGCTGAACATGCTCCGCGTCTTTGATCTGAATACGCTGCTTCAGAACAGCCAAATCCAGTCTGTCACAGCGAATTTCCGTTTTGATCTGGGCTTTCTCGTCGTATTCTTTGTCCTGCTGCTGATGTCTCATATATTTACGTATGGAGAGGAACTGCAAAAGCTCTCCGACGAGACATTGTAAAGGAGAAGCGTATGCCGATCATCCTGAGATTAGACCGCGTGATGGCGGACCGCAAAATGTCATTGAATGAATTATCCGAAAAAGTAGGCGTGGCGAATGTCAACTTATCAAAGCTGAAAAACGGCCATGTCAGCGCGATTCGGTTTTCTACGCTCGAAGCAATTTGCGATGTGCTGGACTGCCAGCCGGGGGATATATTGGAATACCAGCGGATGGAGAAAAACGAGAAGTAGAAAAGCGTTTTTGCAAACGGGCGGCTTTACTTGCAGCACGCGGAACAAGCGCTTTGCACCGCCTCCCATAAACGCCGACGAAAAAACAGGCTGCCGAACCGGCAGCCTGTTTCCCGTTCTATGCGATGGATTCTGCGCGTTCGGGCTTTCGCCCCGGGCGCTTGTCGCTTATTCTTCCCCGAACACGCGGCCGGCGGCCTCCTGCTCGAACTGCTTGTTGTACAGGTCGGCGTAGTAGCCGCCCTTTTCGAGCAGCGCCTCGTGCGTGCCCTGCTCGATGATCTTGCCGCCGCGGACGACGAGGATCAGGTCCGCGTGGCGGATCGTCGAAAGCCGGTGCGCGATCAGGAACGAGGTGCGGTTCTCGAGCAGCGTCGAGATCGCGTGCTGAATCAGCTCTTCGGTCTTCGTGTCGATCGAGGCGGTCGCTTCGTCGAGCACGAAGATACGCGGATCGGCGAGCACGGCGCGCGCAAACGAGATGAGCTGCTTTTCGCCGGTCGAGAGCTGGTCGCCGCCTTCGCCGACGTCGCTGTCGTAGCCCTTGTCCATGCGCATGATGCAGTCGTGCGCGCTGACGAGCTTCGCCGCGGCCTCCACCTCTTCGTCGGTCGCGTCCAGCTTGCCGTAGCGGATGTTTTCGCGCACGCTGCCCGAGAACAGGTGCGGCGTCTGCAGAACGTAGCCGATGCTCGAGTGCAGCCACAGCATCGAGCGCTCGCGGTAGTCGCGCCCGTCGATCAGGATGCGCCCGCCGGTCGGCTCGAAGAAGCGGCACGCGAGGTTGACGAGCGTCGATTTGCCCGCGCCCGTCTCGCCGACGATCGCGACGGTCGTGCCGGCCGGGATGTCGAGCGAGAAGTGCTCGAGCACGTTTTCGGTGCCGTCCGGGTAGCGGAACGTCACGTCGTCGAACGTGATGCGGCCGACGATCGGCTCCCAGTTCTCGCGCTTCGGCTCAAACGAGGTGCCGTACTTTTCGATGACCGCCGGCGTGTCGGTGATCAGCGCCGGGCGCTCCATCAGCGCGGAGACGCGCTCGATGTTCGCCTGCGTCGCGATGAAGTTCGAAATCGTGCGCGCGAGCTGCTGCACCGGGTCCGCAATGACCAGCGCGTAGTTGATGAAAACGGTCATGTCGCCGACCGAGATGTCGCCGAACAGCACCATGCTGCCGCCGCGCGTCAGCACGAGCGCGACGCCGATCGCGGTCAGGAAGCTGATGATCGGGATGTACACGGCGTTGAGCCATACGGCGTGGATCGTCGTGCGGCGCATGTCGTCGGTCACGGCGCGGAAGGCCGTGTCGTTCTTCTCCTCAATCACGAGCGTTTTCGAGGTCTTCGCGCCGGAGATGCCCTCGTTGTAGTGGCGCGTCACTTCGGCGTTGATCGCGCGCACGCGGCGGTTTACGGCGAGGATCTTCTTCTGGAAGATGACCGTGAACACCGCGATGACCGGGATGATCGCGATCAGGATCAGCGCGAGCTTCCAGTTGTAAGCGAGCATGACGAAGACGCAGCCGACCACGTACGCGGCGCTCCAGAAGATGTCGACGAGGCTCCAGGCGAGCACGGTGCCGATCTTGTTTGTGTCGCTCATCACGCGCGCCATGATGCGGCCGACCGGCGTCGTGTTGTAGTAGGAGAGGTCGAGCGTCTGCAGGTGCTCGAACAGGCGGCGCTTCAGGTCGCGGCCGAGGTACATCTCCACCTTCAGCGCGAGGATCGCCATGAGGATCGTGGAGAGCGTCATCAGCACGACGCACAGGATGTAGAGCAGCACGAACGGGACGATGCCCTCCGTCGTGCCCGGCTCGATGAAGTGGTCCACCGCATAGCCGGAGAAAAGCGGCTGCACGGTGTCGATCGCGGCGCTGAACAGCATCGCGGCCACGATCAGGACCATGTGTTTTCTGTACGGGGCGAGAAACGGCAGGAGCTTCGCCCAGGTCTGTAAGGATTTGCTTTTGATTTTCATAAATTCCATTCTCCGAAAGCGCTCGCCTTACGTGGCGGAGCGCTGGGTGTCGTAGATGCGTTTGTAGATGCCGTCCTCCTTCGAGAGCGTTTCATGCGTGCCGCGCTGCACGATGCGGCCCTTGTCCATGACGATGATCTGGTCGGCATTCATGATGGTCGTGATGCGGTGCGCGATGATGATCGTCGTGCCGCGGACGTTTTTGTTGATCGATTCGCGGATCTTCGCGTCCGTCTCCATGTCGACGGCGGAGAGCGAATCGTCGAAGATCTTGATCGGCGTGTCCTGCATCAGCATGCGGGCGATCGCGACGCGCTGCTTCTGGCCGCCGGAGATCGTCACGCCGCGCTCGCCGATCTGCGTGTCGTAGCCCTCGGCGAAGCTGCCGATCGTGTCGTCGATGACCGCGAGCCGCGCGTATTCGCGCACGCTCTCGAGGTCGTGGCGGTCGGAGCCGTCCGAAATGCTGTCCTTGAAGCTCTTCGAGAACAGGAACGGCTCCTGCAGCACGATGCCGATGTGGCGCCGCAGGTGGGAGAGCGAGATCTTCCGGATGTCCACGCCGCCGATCGTGATCGCGCCCGCGCCTTCCGGCAGCTCGTAGAGCCGGTCGAGCAGGTAGGTCAGCGTGCTTTTGCCGCTGCCGGTCGAGCCGAGGATGCCGAGCGTCGTGCCGGCCGGGATCTTGAAGCTGATGTCGTGCAGCACCTCGCCGGTCGTGCCGTAGGAGAAGTTGACGTTCTTGAACTCGATGTCGCGGTCCATCGGCGGCTCGACCGGGTTCTCGGCGTCATGCTCCTCCTCGGCGTCGAGGATCTCAAACAGGCGCTTCGAGCTGATGCCGGTCTTGGACAGCTCGCTCAGAAGGCGGCCGAGGCTGCGCGTCGGCCAGACGAGCATCGAGTTGTAGGCGATGAAGGCGAGGTACTCGCCCTCGGTGATCGAGCCGTTGACGACGAAAAAAACGCCCGCCGCGAGGATCGTGATGACCTGCAGCCCCGAAAGCAGGTCGCCGAAGCCCCAGTTGAGGCCCATCACGCGGCCGAGGCGCACCCACAGGTCGGAAAACAGATCGTTCTGCTTGTTGAATTTGTCCTTTTCAAAGCGCTCGCGGCCGAATGCGCGCACGACGCGCACGCCGGTCAGGTTCTCCTGCACGATGGCGGTCAGCTTGCCCTCGGCCTCGTCGGCGACGCGGAACCGGTTGCCGACGATCACGAAGAAGATCAGCGAGTAGGCGACGACGATCGGGATGAAAATCAGCGCGATCAGCGCGAGCGGCACGTTCATCGAGAACATCAGCGCAAGCGAGACGCCGATCAGGACGACGACGCGCACGAGCTCGAGCATCTGGTCGCTGATGAAGTTGCGGATCAGGTCGACGTCCTGCGTGCAGCGCTGGATGATGTCGCCGGTCTGGTTCAGGTTGTGCCACGCGTAGGGCAGGCGCTGGATGTGCGCGAACAGCCTGTCGCGGATGCGCGTGATCGTGCCCTCGCAGCCCTTGGCCATGTGCATGCGCGAGAGGTAGTTCGTCACGCCGGAGAGCAGCGCGAACAGCAGCGAGGCCAGCGCGCAGAGCACGATGTTCTGCCGGAGGAATTCCCGCCCGCCGAGCGACTCGATCCAGTCGGTCAGAAACGCCGGCAGGTTGAACGGCGTGTCGTTGATGACCGAGTCGACCGTGACGCGGATGACCTGCGGCGTCATGTAGTTTGCAAATACCGCGACGATGATGGCGATGAGCGCCAGAACGAAATGGTGGCGGAGCCCCTTCGTAAACGGGAAAAACCGCAGAATGCTTGTGTGTTTGACTTCCTTTTTCACAAAATACCAGCCTTTCCGGCAGGCGGCGGGGGCGGAAAGCCACGGCGCTTTTCCTCCCCGGGCCGCCTGCCTGCGCCGTGCCGATTGCACAGCAAAATTCGGGCGCGGGAGAACGATTCCCGTGCCCTTTCGGTGAAGTATACGGCGCCGGGGAACACGGCTCTGCGGCGCCTGCATGACGGTACTATCACTTTAGCATGGGGCCGGAGAAAAGTCAACGCTTTCCCGCATAAATTGCGCGGAATGTGGAACGATTTTTAAGGAATTGTTCAGAATTCTCCGCTTGCTTTTTGCAGGCAAACGGATTATAATATAAACAAATCTGGTTTTGAAAACTAAATCATATAATTTTAAGATTTTTTAAGAAAGATGTAAGAACCGGGAGAACGGGCGCGAAAGCGCGGATGTTCCCCGGCGATGCGGCGGAAAGGAGCGGGTCAATATGACACATACGGCTGTGGCGGGGTCTGTGCGGAAGGTTTGGCGCCGGGAGGAGCGCGAGCGGCTTTCGCTGCCGCTTTACTCGCTCGGCGAGGAGATTTTTTCGGCGGTTTCGCACGGCGCGGCGGCGCTGTTCGGCGTGGCGGCGCTCGTGGTGCTGCTTGTCGCCTGCCGGAAAACGCCGGTCACGGTGGCGAGCGTCAGCGTGTTCGGCGCGACGATGATTCTGCTCTACACGGTCTCGACGCTTTACCATGCGCTGAACGTCAACCGGGCGAAGCGCGTGTTCCGCGTGCTCGACCACTGCACGATCTACCTGCTGATCGCCGGCACCTATACGCCGATCACGCTCTGCTGCCTCGGCGGCACGGCGGGGCTTGTGCTGCTGTGCGCGGTGTGGGGCGCGGGCGTCCTCGGCATCGTGCTGAACGCCGTCAGCCTCGAGCGGTTCAAGGCCGTCTCGATGGTCTGCTACATCGCGATGGGCTGGGCGGTCGTTTTTGCGATGGGCACGGTGCTCGAGAAAATGCCGGCGGCCGGGCTGTGGTTCCTGCTGGCGGGCGGCATCGCGTATACGGTCGGCGTCGCCGCGTACGGCTTCGGCAAGAAGATCCCGTACATGCACGCCGTATGGCATCTTTTTGTGCTGCTCGGCAGCGTTCTGCACACGGCGGCGGTTTACACGATCGTCGTTTGAGTGTATACTGAGTAATGAAAAAGGATACACCGGAAGATCCGGAAAATCAATCCAACCGAAGGGGCTGAAAACTGTGAGGGCATCCGAATTCACCTTTAATTCCTGTACGGCAAAAAACAAGATTTTCACGCGGCTGTATGAACCGGATACGCCGCCCGTCGCCGTGCTGCAGATCGCGCACGGCATGGCGGAGCACAGCGCGCTGTACAAGCCGTTCTGCGAATACATGGCGCAGCGCGGCATGGTCGTTGCGGTCAACGACCATCTCGGCCACGGGCGGAGCGTCGCCTCGGGCGCGCTGTACGGCCACTTCGGGGACCGGGGCGGCCTGTACAACGTGGTGGAGGATGTGCGCAACCTGCAGTCGATCCTGCGGGAGAAATATCCCGACCTGCCGTATTTCCTGATGGGCCACAGCATGGGCTCGTTCGTCGCCCGCGAGTTTGCGGCGGCGTACGGCGCGTCGCTCACGGCGGCCGTGTTCATGGGCACGAGCGCCGGCATCCCGGAGGGCGTCTGGCGTGCGGAGCGCGCGTATCTCGAGATGCTGAAAAAATCGAAGGGGCCGCGGGCGAAGCTGCCGTACCTCGCGCAGATCGCGACCGGCCCGTACAACCGGAAGTTCAAGCCGAACCGCACCGATTTCGACTGGGTGACGAGCAAAGAAGAGGAGGTCGACCGCTTCGTGAACGACCCGCTCTGCGGCTTCCCGCTCACGGTGCAGGGGTACATAGACCTCGGCGCGCTGCTGCACGCCGTCAACACCGACGAGTGGTACCGCCGCCTGCCGAAGAAGCTGCCGGTCTACCTGATCTCCGGCGAGAACGACCCGGTCGGCGGCATGGGCAAGGGCGTGCGGAAGATCGAGAAAAAGCTGCGGGAAACGGGGCACGACGTCACGATGACGCTGTACCCGCATGTGCGCCACGCGCTCGTCACCGAGGTGAACGCCGACCGCGTTTTCGAGGACGTTTACGCATTCCTCGCGGCGCACCTGCCGAAAGCCGGGGAATAAAAAAGATCCCGTGCAAAGCGCAGCAAAAAAGGGAACCGGACGGCTGTCCGGTTCCCTTTTTGCTGCCTGCGCCGCGGTCACGGCCGGCGCGTTTCGGTCAGGATCAGGCTTTTTCCCTCCGTGGGTGCCTGCGCCGAAACGACGGCGGACCGCCCCTCCGTCCAGACCGCGGGCGCGTCGTCCACCGGCATCGGGATGCGTTCTGCGACAGTCGTTCCCGCTTCGCGCAGGACGAGATCGGCACCGGGGGTGGCGTCTGCGACATCCGCCGGGGCGGCCTGCGGGACGGGGACCGCGTCTGCCGGAACGGGAATCTCAGCGGCGTATGCAGCCGTCGTGCAGGCGGCCGCCAGCACAAGCGCCGACAGCGCGCATAGGGGTGTTTGAAACCGTTTTTTCATGGGATGACCGCCTTTCCGTGTTTTATGTATACAGTATACCATGCGCGGGCGGGCGTGTAAAGGAAGGGCCCGCCGCGGGAAAGGAAAATTCATAATCGGCCTGTACGCTTCCATATATTGTGCTGTAAGCGCAGAAAGGCAGGCGATTCGTTATGTACGGGGTCGTAAATCTGAAGCGGTGGCTGCAGACGGCCGCGGCGGCGGTGCTCGCCGTCGGCGCGATCGGCGTATTCGGCGCGCTGCTCACGGTTTTTGCGGCGGACGGCGGCGTGCAGGTGCCGGTCATCATGTACCATGCGGTCATCGACGACAGCCGCCGCCTCGGGCAGTACGTGGTCTCCCCGGCGGAGCTCGAAAGCGATTTCGCGTGGCTGCAGCGAAACGGCTATACGGCGGTGCTTTCCGAGGATCTGATCCGCTACGTCGAGGACGGCACGCCGCTGCCGGAAAAGCCGGTGCTCATCACGTTCGACGACGGCTACTACAACAACTACCTGTACGCCTACCCCGCGGCCCGGCGGTACGGCATGAAGTTCGTGCTCTCGCCGATCGGGAAGTGCACGGACCTGTACACGGCGGAGCCGAGCGAAAGCCCGTACTACGCGCACTGCACGTGGGCGATGCTGCGCGAGATGCAGGATTCCGGCATTGTCGAGATCGGCAACCACACGTACGATTTGCACAGCTCCGACGGCGCCCGGCTCGGCACGCGGCGGCTGGCTTCGGAGTCGATGGAGGACTACCGCGCGATGCTGAGCGCCGACGTGCGGCTGGCGCAGGAAAAGGCCAGGCAGAACCTCGGCCGCGCGCCCGTGCTGTTCGCGTACCCGTTCGGCGTCGTCAGCGAGGGCGAGCCGGAGATCATCGCCTCGCTCGGCTTCTCGGTCACGCTGTCGTGCGAGGCGCGGATCAGCACCGTCACGCGGGACCCGGAAAGCCTGCTGTACCTCGGGCGCTTCCTGCGGCCCTCGGGCGAGACGAGCGAAGCGTTTTTCGCGCGCACGCTGGGCGCCGTCTGAACGCGCGGCGGCCCGGGCCGTTTTCCCTGTAATCTTTTTCACAGAAAGGCGTGGTGACGCATATGCCGTCCATTTATCTGAGCCCATCCCTGCAGCCCTACAACAAATACGTCACGACCGGCGACGAGCAGTACTGGATGAACGTCATCGCGGACGATATGGTGCCGATCCTCGAGCAAAACGGCATCGCGGTCTCGCGCAACACGCCGGGCATGACGCTCGGGCAGGCGATCCGCGAGTCGAACGCCGGAGATTACGACCTGCACCTCGCGCTGCACTCGAACGCCGCGCCGGAAAGCCTCTCCGGCAAGCTGCGCGGGCCGGACGTCTACTATTACCCCTACAGCACCGCGGGCAAGCGCGCCGCGGACATCATCGCCGACAACCTGCGCAGCATCTATCCCGACCCCGACCTCGTCAACACGGTCGCGACGACGAAGCTCGCGGAGATCACGAAGACGAACGCGCCCGCGGTGCTCGTCGAGATCGCCTACCACGACAACGTGCAGGATGAGGCGTGGATCCGCGAGAACACGGCGCTGATCGCCCGGAACCTCGCGATGTCCGTCTGCGCGTATTTCGGCATGGACTGCAAGCTGTGAGCCTTGTCCGCACCGCGCTCTGGGGGCCGCACGTCCTGCTGCTGATCCTGGCGGCCGGCGTGTGGTTCACGCTGCGCGGAGGATTCATGCAGCTGTGGAAGCTGCCGCGTATGGCGGCCGGCGCGCTGCGCGGCCGGCGGGCGGACGGGGGGAAGATCTCGCCGTTTCAGGCGCTCTCGGCGTCGCTGGCCGGCTCGCTCGGTACCGGGAACATCATCGGCGTTGCGGCGGCGCTGACGGCCGGCGGGCCGGGCGCGGTCGTGTGGATGTGGATCTCGGCCTTCTTCGGCATGATGACCGTCTACGCGGAGGGCGTGCTCGCGGCGAAATTTGCCACCGGCGAGGCGCCCGGCGCGATCGGCTACGTCCGGCGGGCGCTCGGCAAGCACGCCGCGAAGCTCTACGCCGCGGGCTGCGTGCTCTCGGCGCTCGGCATGGGCACGATGGCGCAGACCGGCGCGGTCTCGGCGGCGCTCGGCGCCGTCGGCGTGCCGCCGTGGGCGGCGGGGCTCCTCGTGGCGGTCCTGCTCGTGCTCTGCGTGCGCGGCGGCCTGCAGAAGGCCGTGCGCGTCACCGAAAAGCTCGTGCCGTTCATGGCGGGGCTGTTCCTGCTCGCCTGCGGGGCGGTGCTCGCGCTGCGCGCCGCATACATCCCCGCGGCGGTGCAGACCATGGTGCGCGAGGCGTTTTCCCTGCGCGCCGTGGGCGGCGGCGCGGTCGGCATGGCGACCGCGATGCGCGTCGGTGTCTCCCGCGGCGTGTTCACAAACGAGGCCGGGCTCGGCAGCGGCACGTTCGCGCTTGCGGCGGCGTGCGGCAAAACGCCGGCGCAGATCGGCACGCTCGGTGCGCTGCAGGTGTTCATCGACACGATCGTGATGTGCACGGTCACGGCGCTGTGCCTGCTGGTCTCCCCGGCCGCGGGCGACGGCGCCGCGCAGACGCTCGCTTCCTTCTCCGCGGTGCTCGGCGGCGCGGGCCGCGCGGCGGTGTCGGTCTCGATGGCGCTCTTCGCCTTTGCGACCGTCGTCGCGTGGAGCTGCTACGGCATGGACGCGCTGCGCTTCCTCGCGCCCGCAGCCGGCGCGGCCGGGCGGCGCATCTACGTGTTTTTTGCCGCGGTCTCGTGCTTTCTCGGCTGCATCCTGCCGTTTACCGGCGTGCTCTCCTTCTGCGACGCCTTCAACGGCGTCATGGCGATCCCGAATATCCTGTCGCTGTTTCTGCTTTCCGGCCGGGTCTTCGGCAATGCGGCGGAGGAAAAGCGAAAATCCTCATCGTATTTTCATACGAAATGCGAAAAAGTATAGATTTTTTTGGAATAAGATGATAGAATAGAGATAATCCGCAGACGGTCGTCTGTGGGTAAACAGACAAATTGGGCGCAGCCTAAAAATAGAAGGAGGCAATATCCATGAAATTGATTCTTGCAATCGTCAGCAACGACGACAGCGGCGCGGTTTCCTCCGCGCTGACCAGAGGCGGCTTCTCCGTCACGAAGCTTGCAACGACGGGCGGCTTTCTGATGGCCGGCAACACGACGTTCATTTCCGGCGTCGAGGACGATAAGGTGGACGAGGTGATCGCGATCATCGCGAAGCACTCCAGCCGCAGAACGCAGATCGTCCCGAGCACCTCCACGATGGACGTGGGCATGTATTCCTCGTTCCCGGTCGAGGTCACGGTGGGCGGCTCCACGATCTTCGTGCTGAATGTCGACCGCTTCGAGAAGGTCTAAATGCAGTTTGGTGACTTTGTCGGCAATGCGGCGCTGAAATCCGCGCTTTCGGGCGCGTTTTCCCGCCGCAGGCTGCCGCATGCGATTCTGCTCGCGGGTGAGGCGGGGCTCGGCAAGCGCACGCTCGCCCGGCAGGTCGCGCGCGCCGTGGTCTGCCGCTGCGCGGACCGCGAGGCGGCGCCGTGCGGCGTCTGCCCGGCCTGCATCCGCTCGGCCGCCGGGTCGCATCCGGATATCCGCGCCATCACCGGCAGCGGCGCGTCGAATTCGATCAGCGCCGAATCGGTGGAGCAGGTGATCTCGGACGCGTACAAGCGCCCCGAGGAGGCCGACGCGCGCGTCTACCTGTTCTTTATCGAGAACGGGATCTCGGACGCGGCGCAGAACAAGCTCTTAAAGCTCATAGAAGAACCGCCGCCCGGCGTGATTTTTATCTTCACGGCCCCGTCGGCGGATCTTTTGCTGCCCACAATCCGCTCGCGCGCGCAGACCTTCGCGGTGCATGCGCCGTCTGAGCGGGAAGCGGCGGCATACGTCGCGCAGAAAACCGGCGTTTCCGAACAGGAGGCGCTCGCGCTCGCCGCGCTGCACCTGTCTCTTATACACATCTGACGCTGCCGACGAATTA
>USBH01000015.1 GCA_900552925.1 uncultured Oscillospiraceae bacterium | reverse complement strand
AGATTAGCTGCAGTCTCGTGGGCTCGGAGATGTGTATAAGAGACAGATGCAAAACTGCCGCCGGAAGTTTCGCTAGGCGACAGAAAAACTCCGTCTGTTCCGCTTCTGTAAAGCATATCGACTTTACAGAAGCTGCGCTGTCCTGCAAAAAATCTGTGGCTTATACAGTATAATCTAACACTTTTCTGTTAAAAATGCAAGATGCAAGATGCAAAAAATCCGCCTTCCGGCAAATATTTTTACTTTACAGCGATTTTTGGCGAAACCTGTCCGGCGCTTCCGTTCAAATTGACATAAAACCGGAATCCGGCGCAGGAAAACTGCGGAAAAAGCGGGGCTATTCGCCATCCGCCGCACTGCTTTCTCCGCCGCTCTCCGTTCCGTCTCCGCCGTCCTCCGAAGTATCCGAGGAGGTCTCCCGGCCGGCGAAGCCGTCCGTCGTCGAGCCCTCGCCGCCGTCCAGCGTCTCCTGGAAGAAGCCCTTGTTCTGCTCGGCCGCGACCGTCAGGTCGATCTCGCCGCGCGTCTCCTCGGTCAGGTCGCCGTCCTCCTGCATCTGCACGAGCATGCCGATGCCGAACCGCGTCTTGTACTCGAGGTCGTTCGAGTTGCCGAACCGGAAGACGATGCGCCCCTCGTACGTCATCGTGATGTCGTACTGGTTGCGCAGGTCGATGTCCGTAATGCCCTCCAGGTCGTGCGCCTGGAGCTCCTCGGTGATGGCCGAGAAGAGCCGTTCGGCGGTTTCGTTCTCAAAGGCGACCTGCTCGCTCGGCTTCTCGTTGGT
The DNA here is from genome assembly GCA_900552925.1 of uncultured Oscillospiraceae bacterium. GTDB lineage: Bacteria > Bacillota > Clostridia > Oscillospirales > Acutalibacteraceae > Hominenteromicrobium > Hominenteromicrobium gallistercoris. The sequence continues at coordinate 13,088 of USBH01000015.1, read as the reverse complement.
CGGCGCGCAGCCGTGCACCACCGCGCTGTTTTCCGCCGGGCTGTCGGCGATCTCGAGCACCTTGCCGGCCGGGCTCACATACACGTAGCGGCCGTCCTCGCGCTCGATCGAAAAGGCCGTCTCCGCCTCCGTGATGACGACCTCCACGGTCGACGGGATATGCTTGCGGATCTCGACATTTTCGATGTACGGGAAGCGGTATTCGAGCGCCTCCTCCCGCGCGCGGGTATCCAGCAGAACGAGGTTATCGCCCTCGTGAATGCTGCATACACTTAAAATGTCCTCCTGCCGGTAGGACGCACCGCCGGTGATCTCGACCGTGCCGACACGGAAAAACACAAAGGTGCACAGCAGCACTGCGCCGACCACCACCGCCAGAAAGGCCGATATGTAAAAGATGACAAGGGCTCTGCCGCGCGCGCGGCGGCTTTTCCGGGCCTTTTCGCCCGCCGGGCTCTGGGCCTCCTCACTGAATCGTCTTGCCATTTTTACGGTTTCCTCCTTTCTTCGGGCCGTGCTGTACACCGCTTCCGTTTTTGGGCCGGCGCATCAGCTGCGCCCGCCGCTCATATTCTGTAGATTTCCGCGCCGAGGCGCCGCAGGTTCTCCTCAAAGCGCTCGTAGCCGCGGTCGATGTATTCGGGGTGCATGATCTGCGTCTCGCCCTGCGCCGCAAGGCCCGCCGCGACGAGCGCCGCCCCGCCGCGCAGATCCTGCGCCGTGACCGGCGCGCCGGAAAGCGCGGGCACGCCCTCGATGACGGCGACCTTGCCCTCCACCTTGATCTTTGCGCCGAGCCGGTTCAGCTCGCCCGCATGCTTGTAGCGGCTCTCGAAAATGTTTTCCACGAAGATGCTCGTGCCGTCGCCGAGCGCCGCCATCGTCATGACCGGCGCCTGCGCGTCCGTCGGGAAGCCCGGGTACGGCATCGTGCGCACGTGGCGCACGGGCTTCAATCGTTCCGGCGCGCGGATCAAAAGCTCGTCGCCGGACTGCATCACGCGGCAGCCCGCCTCCTCAAACGCGGAGAGCACCGGCAGCAGATGGCTGCCGTTTACCTTTTTCAGCAGGACCGTGCCGCCCGTGACGGCGGCCGCCGCCATGTAGGTGGCCGCGACGATGCGGTCCGGCATGACCGTGTATTCGCTGCCCGAAAGCGCGGACACGCCCTCCACGATCACGCAGCTTTCGCCCGCGCCGTAGATGCGCGCGCCACACTGGTTGAGGTACTGGGCCAGATCGACGATCTCCGGCTCCCGCGCCGCGTTCGCGATGACCGTCGTGCCGTGCCCCGTGGCGGCGGCAAGCAGCAGGTTTTCGGTTGCGCCGACGCTCGGAAACGCCAGCGAGATGAAGCCGCCCTGAATGCCCTTCGGCGCCCGGCACAGCAGGCAGCCGTGCTCCTCGCGGATCTCCACGCCGAGCTTTTCGAGCGCCAGCAGGTGCAGGTCGATCGGCCGCGGGCCGAGCTCGCAGCCGCCGGGAAACGAAAGGCTCGCCTCGCCCGCGCGGGCCAGAATCGCGCCGAGAAACACGATCGACGAGCGCATCTCGCGCATCAGGCTGTGCGGAATATCGCACCGGGACATGCCGTCCGCACAGACGGCGAGCGTCTTCCCCCGCCGCACGCAGCGGCAGCCGAGCCGCCGCAGAATGCGCACCGAAACGCCGACGTCGGAGAGCTCCGGGCAGTTGTGCAGCACCGTCTCCCCCCGGCAGGCAACCGCCGCCGCCAGAAGCGGCAGCGTGCTGTTCTTGGCCCCCTGCACGCGGAGCTCGCCCCGCAGGGGGCGGCCGCCGCGCGCCAGAATCGTTTCCGGCCGGTCGCGGAAGCGCTCCGCGCCGGGCCGTTCTATGCAAACATTGATGGACGCCATACGCACACCTCGCAGCAGTTTAAGATACGCTCATAGTATGCGTTTTCGTCCCGATGGGTTCAAATCAAATCCACGCGCCGGCTGCTTACTTCGCCTTCGCCTTGATGATCCGGTAAATGCGCTCGTTCGCGTCGAGCACCGCCATCGCCCTGGCGTTGCGGCCGATCTCCTCGGCGCGGCCGGGCTTCGAGAGGATCTCGTTGACCGTCTCCCAGAGCTTTTCGCCGGTCAGGTCCTTCTCCTCGATCAAAACGGCGGCGTCGCGGTTGACGAGCGCCATCGCGTTGTGGAACTGGTGGTTCTCCGCCACGTTCGGCGACGGGATCAGGATCGAGCACTTGCCCGTGGCCTCGATCTCCGTCAGCGTGATCGCCCCGGCGCGGCCGATGACGAGGTCCGCCGCCGCGAGGCACTCGGGCATGTTGTGGATGTACTCGAGCATGCGGATCTGCGGGTTTTCCTCTTCGCGGACGCCCGCCGCATGGGCCTCGTCGAGAAACTTCTCGTCGTGCTGGCCGTAGCCGTGGATGTGCTGGTACTTCTTCTCCTTTGCGCTCTCGCCGAGCATGTAGGCCGCCGCGCGGTTGATCGCCGCCGCGCCGAGGCTGCCGCCGAAGGAGAGGACGAGCGGCCGCTCGTCCAGGCCGAGCGCCTTGCGGGAAGCCGCGCGCTCCGCCTTCAGCACCGAGGTGCGCACCGGGTTGCCGGTAAACACGCAGTTGTCCGTGCGCTCGAGGTACTTCTTCGCGTCCTCCACGGCGAGCATCACGCAGTCGGCGTGCTTCGCGAGCATCTTCGTCGTGACGCCCGGGTAGGCGTTCTGCTCGTGGATGACGGTCGGGATGCCGAGCTTCTGCGCCGCGCGGATCACCGGGCCGCTCACATAGCCGCCGGTGCCGACGCAGATGTCCGGCTGAAACTCCTTGATGATCTTCTTCGCCTCCGCCGAAGCGGAAAAGACGCGGACGACCGTCTGCGCATTGCGCTTGATGTTCTTGAGCGACAGCTTGCGCTGGAAGCCGGAGATCCGGATTGTGCGGAACTTGAAGCCCGCCGCGGGAACGAGGCGCTCCTCCATGCCGCCCTTGTTGCCGACGTACAGGATGTGCGCGTCCGGCTCCTTCTCCCGCAGGTAACCCGCCGCGGCCAGCGCCGGATTGATGTGGCCGGCCGTGCCGCCGCCCGCAAATAATACTCGCATAACGATAACCCCTTATTCAGATTGTGATTGCAGCCGCATGCGCGCCGCACATCGTCCGGCGCGCACAGGCCGCAGCCGTCCGCACGGAAAGGCCGGACCGCTACGTTTTTTCAATATTCGAATGGCGTGAGATTGAGAGCAGCACGCCCATTTCGCACAGGAGCATCACGAGCGCCGTGCCGCCGTAACTGAAGAACGGCAGGCTGATGCCGGTATTCGGGAACGTGTTCGTGACGACGCAGATGTTGAAGACCGCCTGGATGCCGAACTGGAACGTGATGCCGAGCCCGAGCATCATGCCGAAGCGGTCGCGCGCGTGCAGGGAGATGTAGACGCCGCGCCAGATGAACAGCGCGAACAGGATGATGACGAGCAGCGCGCCGATGAAGCCGAGCTCCTCGCAGATGACCGCAAAGATGAAGTCGTTCTGCGGCTCCGGCAGGTACAGGTACTTCTGCCGCGACTGCCCGATACCGACGCCGAGCAGCTGGCCCGAGCCGATCGCGTACAGCGACTGGACGGTCTGCCAGGTATCGACGTCCTCCGGCGGGTTGAACGGGTCCAGCCAGCCGTATATGCGTTCCATCGCATAGGCGAAGCTGTCGGAGAACAGCAGCACGCAGGCCAGCGCAACGCCGCCGATGATACCGATGACGACATGTCTCTTATACACATCTCCGAGCCCACGAGACCGCAGCTTCGTGCCGCCGATGAACATCATCAGCGCCGCGATCAGGCAGATGATCAGCGTGGCCGAAACGTGGCTTTCCAGAAAGACAAGCCCGGCGATGATCGCCAGAATGCCGGCAAACGGCAGAAAGCCGTAGCGGAACGTATTCATTTTCTGGCCGTACAGCGCGATGAAGTGCGCAAACATCAGGATCAGCGCGAATTTCGCGATCTCCGAGGGCTGGAACTCCAGACCGGCGATGTTGATCCATCGGTTCGCGCCGTTTCGGACCGGCGCAATCGAGGTATCCCGGAACGCAAGCACCATGACGAGCAGCACGACCGAGATGCCGAAAATCAGGATATTGAATTTATGCAGGTGGTGGTAGTCGAAGGTGGAAATCAGCATCATGGCCGCGACGCCCAGAAGCGCGAACATGCCCTGGCGCAGCACAAAATAGTAGCTGTTGCCGTAATAGTAGTACGCGTAGGCGTAGCTTGCGGAAAACAGCATGACAAGCCCGAGCGCAAGCAGCACCAGAATGAGGAACAGCATGGGCATGTCAAGGCCGAGGCCGAGCGTGAAAATTTTGTAGCGGATGCGCTCGCGCCGCCGCACCCTCCGCACCGCCGCGGAGGCGGCTTCGTCGTCCGGAACGCGCACCGGCGCGCTGCGCGGCACACGCTCCAGCCCGCGGGCCGTGGATCTTCTCGTATGCGCCATATCGACAACCACTCCTTTTTCTCAGATTTCCCGCCTGCCGCCCGGCAGGCTGTGCACAATTTATACTAGTATGGTCCGAAAACCGGATTTTACGCTTTTATACGCCGAAACGCACCAGCAGGACCGCAAGGATGCCGGCGATCAGCGTGACGCCGCTGAACACGAAGCAGACCTTGTTCTCCCTCCAGCCGCACATTTCAAAGTGGTGGTGGATCGGCGCCATTTTAAAGATGCGCTTGCCGTGCGTCAGCTTGAAGTAGCTGACCTGCAGCACGACGGAAAGGATCTCCACAATGTAGATGATGCCGACGAGCAGCAGCAGAACCGGCATATTGATGCCGAACGCGAGCGCGCACACGATGCCGCCGAGGAACAGCGAGCCGGTGTCGCCCATAAAGACCTTGGCCGGGTTCGCGTTCCAGAACAGGAAGCCGATCAGCGCGCCGACCATCGCCGCCGCGAGGATCGAAAGCCCGCGCATGCTGAGCATCATCGCGATGACCGAGAACGTGAGGCACACGACGAGCGTGACCGAGCTGTTCAGGCCGTCGAGGCCGTCGGTGAAGTTGACCGCGTTGACCATGCCGACGATCAGCACCGCCGCGATGAAGTAGTAGAACACGCCGAGGTCGACCGTGCCGATGAACGGCAGGACCGTCTCCGTCGTGCCACCGGCCATCGAGACGGAAACGAGGTACGCCGCCGCAATGATGAACTGGAGCACGAGCTTCTGGATCTCGGTCAGGCCGAGGTTGCGGTGCTTTTTGATGCTGATGTAGTCGTCCATGAAGCCGACGAGGCCGAAGCCGACCGCCATCAGCGCGCCGGCAATGATGCGCACCAGCATCAGCTGCGTCTCGGCGCCGCCGTGCATCCACAGAAACGCGATGCAGACGAACGCCGACGCAAGGCCGCCGATGATGAACATCAGGCCGCCCATTGTGGGCGTGCCCTGCTTATTCTTGTGCCAGCTCGGGCCGACCTCGCGAATCGTCTGGCCGAACTTGAGCTTGTGCAGGAATGGAACCATGAATCTGCCGAGCAGGCCGGTGATCAGCGCCGCTGCGACAACCGCAAGACAATACAAGGTGATTTCCATGATGATGAACGATCCTTTCCGTTTACCCTCTTATTTTTACGCTTCCGTCGTGCCGCCCGCCGTTTCGACGCCGCCCGCACTGACGAACGACACCGTGATGACCGTGCCGCGCCGCACGCGCGTGCCCGCCGCAACGCTCTGGCCCTGCGCGTAGCCGCCGCTGTCGCCGTTGCCGGTCACAACGACCTGCAGGTCGTAGAGCGAGGCGAGGTACTCGCAGTCGCTCAGGCTGCAGCCGACGAAGTTCGGCACCTCGACGTAGTCCTCCTCCTTCGGCTCCTCCACATACAGCGCGACCGAGCCGCCCTGCGGGATCGCCGCGCCCGGAGACGGAACCTGCGTGTAGACGACGGCCTCATCCTCGTTGTCGCCCTCGTAATCGACGACGATGGCGCCGTAGCCCTGCTCCTCGAGGATCTGCTTCGCCTCGGAAATCGTGCTGCCGATGACGTTCGGCGCCTCCTCCGCGAGGTTCGCATACTCTTCCTCCGTGTACTGCGGCTCAACGCCGAGATACGGCAGGATCTCCTCCATGATCGCGGCGAAGATCGGGCCGGCCTGCGAGGCGCCCGAAGCGCCGCCGATCTGCGGCTCGTCGTAGAAGACGAGCAGCGCGTACTGCGGGTCGTCCGCCGGGGCGAAGCCGCCGTAGGAAACGATGTACTGCATACCGCGGTCTTTGCCCTCCGCCTTTTCCTGCCAGTACAGCGCGACCTTCTCGGACGTACCGGTCTTGCCGGCGATGCGGTAGCCGGGCACGTAGCCGTTCTTGCCGCTTCCACTTGTCGCGTTTCTCTGCAGGATCTTCGTCATGCGGGCCGAAACGTCCTCAGAGATAACCTGCCGCTTGTAGCTCGTGTCGGCCGTCTCAATGACGTTGCCGTCGTTGTCGACAATGCGGTCCACCACGTGCGGCTGCACGAGGTAGCCGCCGTTCGCGACGGCGCAGATCGCCGTGATCATCTGGATCGGCGTGATCGAGAAGTTCTGGCCGAAGGACTCGGTCGCGAGCTCGACGACGTTCAGGCCGTCCACGTCATAGTAAAGATTGTCCGCCTCGCCGGGCAGGTCGATGCCGGTGTGTTCGGTGAAGCCGAACGCCTCAAAGTAGTTGAAGAAGGTCTGCCGCCCGAGCTGCTGACCGAGCCAGATCATGTACGGGTTGCAGGAATTGCAGATGCCGTCGACAAACGTCTCGAGACCGTGGCCTGCGTGATACCAGCAGTGAATTGGATCGATGTTACCGCCGAATTCCCACTTACCTGTGCACGTGTATGTCGTTTCCTCGGTTACAATTTTCTCCTCTAACGCCATGGAACCGGTAATCATCTTGAAAACGGAGCCGGGATAGTATGTGTCACTGACCGCTTTGTTACGCCACTGCTTGTTCTGCGCTGCGGCATATGCCTGATCCTCGAGCGTCACGCGCAGCTCGGCGATGTCCTCGCTCGTCAGGCGGTCGTACGCGTCGAGCTCCTGCTGCGCCTGCGCGCGCTCCTCATCGGTTTCCGCCGCGTCCACGGCGAGCTGCAGCGTGTTCAGCTCCTGCTCCTCTTCCTCGAGCGCTTTCTGCACGCCCTCCTCCACGATGTCCGGGATCTCGGCTTCCGCCTCCTCCGAAATCGTGAACGGGTCGTTCGGGTCGTAGTCGCCCTTGGTGGAAAGCGCGATGATCGCGCCGGTGTTGACGTCCATGACGACGGCCGTGCTGCCCTCCAGCGCGCCCCACATCTCGAGGCCCTCCTGCAGGTGCTTTTCGACGATGCTCTGCACCGTCTCGTCGATCGTGAGGATCAGGTTGTAGCCGTCGGTCGCCTCGATGTACTGGTCGTACTGGAACGGCATGTCGGTGCCGATCGCGTTCTTCGCGCTGACCATGCGGCCGGACGTGCCGGAAAGCACGTCGTCGTACTGCGTCTCGAGGCCCGCGAGGCCCTGATTGTCCGTGCCCGTGAAGCCGAGCACCGTCGAGGCCGTCGAGCCGTAGGGATAGTAGCGCTTGTAATCCTCCTGCAGGATGATGCCTCGGCCGATTTCCATCTCGTCGATCGCCGCGTTGATCTCATCGCGCAGCTCCGTCTCGACCTTGCGCTTGACGTAGACGAAATAGCTCTGCTCGTGCGTCTTTTCGAGCACGTCGTCGTAGTCGAGGCCGAGAATCTCCGAAAGGCAGGTCGCGATCTTCACGTCGTCGCCGGCCTCCGTGTCGATGTAATTGGGCTCGAGCGCAACGGTCCACACGCTCGCGCTCTGCGCCAGGACCTTCGTGCCGGTCGCGTCGTAGATCGTGCCGCGCATCGGCGTGAGCACGGTCGACTGCAGGCTCTGGTCCACGGCGCTCGCCTTCAGCTCCTCGCCGCGCACGAGCTGCCAGCGGATCAGGTTCAAAACCACAATGCCGAAGCCCAGAAAAATCAATATGCTCGTTATTAAAACGGTTCTTTTCCACATTTTGGAGTTGTTGGATCCAGCCATTCGCCGTCCCTTCCTTTCCCATGCCGCGGTGCGGCCTGCATTCTGAGGCAGACGGCAAAAATGCCGTATACCGAAAAATGAGAGTTAAGATCAACTCTCAACTCTCCTCTTCAAAATCCCCCCGCAGTGGGAGCCGCATAACTCATTTCTATTCCGGAATGCGCCGCATTATGAGAAGATCGACAGGATCGATTCCCAGATCTGTACAAAGATGTTTGGGGCGGTGTTTTCCTGCACGACCGTGCCCGCATCCTCCTGTGCCAGGCTGATATAGGTCGTCTGGCCCTCGGTGGCCTTCTCCATGCCGAGCGTCTCGCGCGCATAGGCTTCAATTTCGTCTGTATTCATCTTCTCCGCCGCCTGCATCTCGAGCTGTACCGCAATGCTCTCCTGCTCGGCGAGGGCCGTCGTCGTCGTATTGATCTGCTCCGTCAGCTCCGTGAGCTGCACCTGGCTGAACACGATCGCGCCGATTGCGCCGACCACAACCAGAACAACGCCGAGGCTCAGTATCGTTTGAAAGGCATGTGCATTGCGCCTGTGGCTGCGGCGCAGCTGCTTTTCATTCAGTCGGATGACGTTCGACTTCTTCTTTTTCGCGGGCGCTGCCGGCGTCTTCGGGGCGGGTACCGCCGCGGAATGCGCCTCAAACAGGCTGAAATCGTATGCGCTCGAAGAATTTGCCATTCCCGTTTCCTCCTTCTGCCTTGCTGTCTATCGCAAATGTGTTATACTTCCATGTAAGCGATCTTTTCGATCACGCGGAGCCTTGCGCTGCGCGCGCGCGGGTTCTCCCTCAGCTCCGCCTCTCCCGGTGCAAGCCCTTTCTTGTAGAGCAGCCTGCCCTGCGGCTTCTTGCCGCACACGCAGACCGGGAAGTCCTTCGGGCAGGTGCAGCCGGTGCACCAGGCGTTCATCTGCTGCTTGACGATGCGGTCCTCCAGCGAATGGAACGTGATGACCGCCAGCCTGCCGCCGGGCTTCAAAAGCCCGAAAGCCGCCTTGAGGCCCGCCTGCAGCGCGTCTAGCTCGCCGTTGACGGCGATGCGCAGCGCCTGGAACGTGCGCCTTGCGGGGTGCCCCTCCGCGCGGCGGACTGCCGCCGGTACGCTTTCGCGGACGATCTCCGCCAGCTCGGCCGTCGTCTCGATCGGCTTTTTCTCCCTTGCGGCGACAATGCCCTTCGCGATGCGCGCCGCGCTTTTGTCCTCGCCGTAGCGGCTGATGATCTCCGCGAGCTGCTGCCACGAAAGCGTGTTGACGAGGTCTGCCGCCGACGTCCCGCTGCGGCTCATGCGCATGTCGAGCGGCGCGTCGCTGTGGTAGGAAAAGCCGCGCTCGGCGGTGTCGAGCTGAAAGGACGAGACGCCGATGTCGAGCAGCACGCCGTCCACAGACGAAATGCTGTGTTCGGCGGCGATGCGGTCCATCTCCGAAAAGTTCCCCATCGCGACGATGGAGCCCGGATATTTGGAAAGCCGCGCCCGCACCACCGCGATCGCATCGGGGTCGCGGTCGATCGAGAGGAGCTTTCCCGTCGTGAGGCGCTCGAGGATGGCGCCGGAATGCCCGCCGCCGCCCGCGGTGCCGTCTATGTACGTGCCGTCCGGCCGGATGCCGAGGGACTCGATCGTCTCCTCAAACAGGACCGGCTTGTGGTTAAAAACAATTTTCTGCATAATACTCAGATATTGAGGGCCTTCATGTCGTTGAGCAGCTGCTCGCTCGACATGGATTCGTTAAAGGCGTTCCAGCGTTCGCTGTCCCAGATTTCCGCCGTCGTGCCGACGCCGATCACGGTGACGTCCTTGACAAGGCCGGCATGCCGGCGCAGCGTCGGGCTGATGAGGATCCGCCCCTGCTTGTCCGGCGTGACCTGCTCCGTCGTCGCATAGAGGTTCCGGCGGATGTACTGGGTCTGGGAGTCGGGCAGCTCGTTGATCTTCGCGACGCGAAGCTGCCACTGCTCTTCGGAGTAGAGGGTCAGGCAGCCGTCGAGGCCCTTCGAGACATAAAACGTCTCGCCGAGCTCTTCGCGGTAGCGCGACGGGATCGTGATCCGGCCCTTCGCGTCCATATTGTGCTGATATTCGCCCATCAGCATACGGCCCTTCCCCCTTTCCGGGCACTTCCGGCTGCACAGACAGGCCGCTTCTGCCGCTTGCCTGCCTGTTTTGCCACCGAGCGCCACAGTTTGCCACTCAATGGGTTCATTATACCGTATCCGAAGCTCAAAATCAACCCAAAATATAAAATTATGTTTACTGCGTTCGATTCTTCCGCAGCAATATTCCGTATATTTCACGGTTCATTTTCCGACAGGCACAACATCTTGTGTTTGCCGGAAAATGCGCCGGACGCAGGCAAAAAACTGTTCATAGAAAGTTTACATTTTGTGTACCTTTCACCGAACAGCACCCGAATTTTTGAGCAAACCAGCAAGCCGCCTGCCCGCCGGAACAGCCCTGCCCGCAGCGCCGCGTCAGGCCCGCTCCTCGCCGGCCGCCGTGCGGGCTTTTGCCGCGCAGCGCGCTAAAAAGCGCAAAGCACCCGCCGGTCGGATCTGCGGGTGCTTCTGTTTTCCAAACGCTTACTGCTCGTTCGTCTGCTGCTGTGCGGGCTGCTGCGCGGCCTTCAGCGACTGGCGGGTCTTTCTGAGCTCTGCCAGCGCCGTGGTCATCGACTCGTCGGTGCGGCGCATCAGGTCCTCCACGTAATCGCTCGTGGCCTTGCGCATCTCGCGGTACTTGACCTGTGCCTGCGCCATGATGTCGTTCGCCTTCGCCTGCGCCTGGCGGACGATCTCCTCCTGATTGACCAGCGTTTTCGCCTTCTCCTCCGCAACGCGCACGATGGTTTCCGCCTCGCGCTGCGCCTCGCTGATGATCTGCGCGCGGTCGGCCACAATCGCCTTCGCCTTGCGCACCTCCGCCGGAATCGCCTCGCGGATCTCGTCGAGGATCTGTCTGGCCTCTTCGGTGTCGATAAAGGATTTGCCGCCGGAGAGCGGGAGGCTCCAGCCTTTTTCCAGAACGTCGTAAAGCTCGTCGATCAAATCTTCCACTGCTGCCTGATTGTTGCTCATGGTATCCATTCCTTTCTCATTCAGCCGATGCGCTCAGCTGCGCGCCGTGCGGCATAATCTTTCGTTGATTCTCTCGAGGAGGCACTCCGGCACAAAGTGCGAAATGTCCCCGCCGAAGCCGGCCACCTGCTTGACCAGGCTGGAGCTCAGAAACATGTTCTCCACGCGCGTGGGCAGGAACATGGTCTCCACCTCCGGGTTCAGCTGCTTGTTGGCGAGCGCCATCTGGAACTCATAGTCGTAGTCCGAGACGGCGCGCAGGCCCTTGACGATCGCCGTGGCGCCCTTTTCCCTTGCGTAGTCCACGAGCAGCCCGCCGACGCTGTCCACCTCGACGCCCATGCCCGCGGTAACCGTGCGCAGCATGTCCATGCGCTCCTCAACCGTGAAGCTGAAATGCTTATCGGGATTGATCGGCACCGCGACAATCACCTTGTCAAAAATCCTGCACGCCCGGGTGATGATGTCCATGTGCCCCAGCGTGACCGGGTCAAAGCTGCCCGGACAAATTCCAATTTTCATGCTGTATCTCCATCTCCGCCGCTCAGGCCATGCTCTTGTGGCGGTAAGCGGTCAGCAGAATTTTTCCGTAACGGTATTCGCGCGTGCGGACGAATTCGCCCGCCTCCTCCGGCAGCGCCTCATCCGACGGATGCTCGCAGATCACGATGCCGCCGCGGTTCATGTGCGGCGTGACCGCCGCGAGCGCCTTTTCCAGAATGCCGGTGCGGTACGGCGGGTCGAGGAACGCGATGTCGAACGGCCCGGGCCCGCGCAGCAGAAACGCGCTGTAATCCGCGTTCACGATCTGCGACTGGCTGCCGAAATCCGTCGTCTTCACGTTTTCCGCAATGATCGCGCAGGACGCCTTCGACTGGTCCACGAATACGGCGCGCGACGCGCCGCGGCTCAGCGCCTCCAGCCCGATCTGGCCGGAACCCGCAAACAGGTCGAGGAACACCCGGCCCTCCACGTTAAACTGCAGGATGTTGAACAGCGCTTCCTTGACGCGGTCCGGCGTGGGCCGCACCGCAAGCCCCTCCAGTGTTTTGAGCTTTCTGCCCCGGCGGGAACCTGTAATGATGCGCAAACGGGAACAACTCCTTTCGATTTAACAACCTGATTATCCCATTATTCATAGAATATGTCAACCATTTTTTATAGAGAAAAGCCGAAAAATGCTGAAAATTATCCGTTTTTCACGTATTTTCCCGCTGTTGCAGCCTGCGGCAGCCGACTTTGGAGACCGCGGGGCTGCGCCGGCAAGCTCAGCTTTCCGGCCCCTGTCCGGCCTCCGCCCCGGCCGGGTGAAAATACGCGTACACGGCGCGGGCCGCCGGCGCGTTCATGCCCGGCGTTTCCTCGAGCATCTCGACCGTCGCCTCGCTGACGGCGCGCACGGTGCGGAAATGCTTCATCAGCGCCCGCGCGCGCGTCTCGCCGATGCCCGGGATGCCGGTCAGCGTCGTGGAAATCGTATTTTTCTTCCGCTGCTGGCGGTGGTAGCCGATCGCAAAGCGGTGCACCTCGTCCTGAATCGTGGACACGAGCGTGAAGGCCGCGCGGTTCGAATTGATCGCGATCTCGCCGCCGTCCTCGGCGATCGCGCGCGTGCGGTGCTTGTCGTCCTTGACCATGCCGTAGACCGGCACGTCGACGCCCATCTCGCGCAGCAGCGGGCGCACCGCGGCGACGTGCCCCTTGCCGCCGTCGAGCAGGATCAGGTCCGGCAGGCGGCCGAAGCCCTCCGCCGACGCGGCGCCGCGGTATTCGGCGAAGCGCCGCGCGATGACCTCGCGCATGCTGCCGTAGTCGTCCTGCCCCTGTACGGTCTTGATCTTGAACCGGCGGTAGGCGCTCTTCAGCGGCCGCCCGTTTTCAAAGACGACCATGCCCGCCACGTTTTCGCCGCCCGCCAGGTTGGAAATATCGTAGGACTCGATGTACTCCGGCGTTTT
>USBH01000014.1 GCA_900552925.1 uncultured Oscillospiraceae bacterium | reverse complement strand
GTCTCGTGGGCTCGGAGATGTGTATAAGAGACAGGCTCCATCCCGCGCTCCTCCACCGCGTCGACCGTCGCGCCAACCAGCGATCCGCCGGCGAGCACCCATGTCTCGGCAAAGCTGCCGTACAGCGAAGCGACGCGGTCCCAGCTGGACAGCTGTACGGTATACCCGAGCGCGTCCGTGAACGTCATCTCCTGCGCCGGTGCAGACGATGTGGCGGCTTGAGACTGTTGGGACTGTGTCGAGATTTCGCTCGTTTCGCTCTGCTCCGCGGGCGCCGCACAGCCTGTCAGCATCGCGGCCACAGCCGCTGCAGCGATAAAACGCCGGATTGTACTGGTTTTCATGGTTTATCCTCCGAATTCTCCGATCACTCTCGTTTTCTGCGAAAGCGCGCCATACCGCGAAATACGCGCCGGCCGCAGCCTTTTGCACACGCATCTTTCCGGGCACGCGTATTCAGGCCGCCGCTTTCAAAATCCCTCAAATTATACTAAAAAAGCGGGCCGCCGTCAAACCGTATATTTTTCTGCGGTATTCCGCGCAGCGAACAACGTGTGGAAACCGCCGCGCACGGACAAGCCAAGGTCTACTCGGCATGGTTCTTTTTGTATTCCGTGCCCCACTGCTCCATTGCCTGAATGATCGGCCGCATGGACTCGCCCAGCTCGCTCAGCGCGTATTCCACCCGCGGCGGAACCTCCGGATAAACCGTGCGCGTGATGATGCCGTCTTCCTCCATGGAGCGCAGGCTGTCCGTCAGCACCTTTTGGCTGATCCCGTCCAGATCCCGCCGCAGCTCGTTAAAGCGCCAGGGCCGCTTGAGCAGATTCCGCATAATCAGCAGCTTCCACTTGCTCCCGATGAGCTGCACGGTCGTCGCAACCGGGCAGGCCGGCATTTCGTCTTTCGTGCGCATACAGTTTCCCCCTTCCCCCGAATCGTTTCAAACAGAATGTTGCACTCAAATTATACGCCTGCATCCCTTCTTTTGCAAGAGCGCAGTTTTCCGGCCCGTTTCAGGAGAACCGACAAGACCCGCCTCACAGCAAAGAGGTCTTCATTCCATAATTTCTATAAGATTTCCATCCGGATCAAATATGCTGCCTTCATAATTTCCAGCACTATTGATTCGGGGGTACGTATTCAAACCATATCCATCGTGGGTCAACCGAAGAATCAGCTTGTCCACATCCGTGCGAGACCCGACCGAAAATGCTATATGCATATACCCATAGGTAAGGATTGTGCTATGCCGGATTCTCTGTGGCAGACTTGTCAATTCTATGCCGCAATTGTCTGAAAAAGATATAAAAAGGCTGCTGATGCCGGTCGCAGAATTGAAATGGGATTCGCCTCGTTTCCCGTTAAAATACTTTTCAAAGAATTCGGCGCTTCTTTCCAGATCTTCTACATAAATTGCAACGTGTGTCAGCTTCACCCCAGTGCCCCCCGATCTATCGGATACCGTACACTCATAGCAGTTGGCAAAAATCAGAGCCTATACCTTCAAAGCCTCCTGCTCTTCTCCTTGTTTAACATTATGAAGCAGAAATACCGTATTCGCATTCGGAATCAAGGGAATTATTAAAGACGTAGACTAGTCATCGCATAAATATTGAGACGCGGTTTGTTCACCGCGTCTCAAAAAATACTATTTGCCTAAACTGGGGAAAGTTCTGACACACTATTTTTTCGCGATAGTGTGTCAGAACCCGAAATCGGACATGCCCGCCCCCTGCTGTACCCAGACTCAAGACCCGAACCAGCCGCCCGCAGGGCGGCCAATCCCAGCATCGAGCGAGAGCGAGATGCGCACCTGCATCCCGATATTACTTCCTCTGACGCTCTCAGAGGCGTTTTAAGGCGCAAAAAAGCCCGTTAGGGTACGGAGTACCCCAACGGGCTTAAAACGTCTTAAAACGTAAAATACGGCGTCCTATGATTGCAATACGAAATGGGAGCGCCCCTATCTGGCGCTCCCAAATCTATACACAAGCGCGAACTCATTCCGAAAGAAGAATAGTTCGACGCTTCCTACTCTGGTGGAGATGGCGGGAGTCGAACCCGCGTCCGAAAGTCAGTTACCAAGGCTTTCTACGAGTGTATCCGGTCTTTTGAAATTCCCGCCGTGCAGCGCCGAACGGCAGGCTCTGCACTTTGGTAGCCTTTTATGCATGGCAGGGGTAAAGGCGTAGCCCTGCACACGTTCACCGCTAGTCGACGCTCTTATCCCGCCCGCGGTACTGCGGGTAAGAACGGCTGCTTAATTAAGCAGCAACAGCAACAGTATCGTTGTCGTTTATTTTTTTAAGTTTGCGGATTTTATAGCGGTCCCGCACCGCTACTCGCTTACCAGGGCTCCCAACCCCCGTCGAAACCTTTACATCCCCATGGGAAGCGGCAAAAGCCGCTGTTTATCTGTTTCTTTCCTTGAGCGCACGGTCCATGTCGCGCTTAGCGTCGCGCTCAGCCATGTCGGCGCGCTTATCGTAAAGCTTTTTGCCCCTGCACAGACCGACCTGTACCTTGACGCGCGATCCCTTAAAATACATGGACAGCGGAATCAGCGAATATCCGGCCGTTTTGGAAAGGCCGAGCAAACGCATGATCTCCCGCTTATGCAGCAGCAGGCGCCGGACGCGCATCGGGTCGCGGTTGAAAATGTTCCCCTGCTCGTATGCGCTGATGTGGCAGCCGTTCAGGAGCATTTCGCCGTCCACAACGGAGCACCACGCATCTTTCAGATTGCAGCGCCCCTGCCGCAGCGACTTGACCTCCGTACCGAAAAGCTCGATACCAGCCTCCAGGCTCTCCTCGACAAAGTAATCGTGGTAGGCCTTTTTATTCTGCGCAATCGTTCGGTTTTCTGCTTTTGCCATCGGCCTACCCTCGCTTTCTTCGAATTCAGGAAAATGAATTCAGGAAAATTACTATACTACAAAAACACGGTTCTGTCAACCGAAAGCTGTCGCTTAAAGCTCCTGGCGTCCCTCGATCGCACGCGAAAGCGTGACCTCATCCGCGTACTCGAGATCGCCGCCGACCGGGATGCCGTAAGCCAGGCGCGTGACGCGGATGCCGAGCGGCTTCAACAGCCGGGAGATGTACATGGCCGTCGCCTCTCCCTCAACCGTCGGGTTCGTCGCCATGATGACCTCTTTCACCGTACCGTCCTGCACGCGCTTCAGGAGTTCCTTGATTTTGAGCTGATCCGGCCCGATTCCGCCGAGCGGGGAAATCGCACCGTGCAGCACATGGTACGTCGCGTTGAATTCGTTCGTGCGCTCCAGCGCAAAGACATCGCGCGGGTCCTCCACCACGCAGATGATCGATTTGTCGCGGCTGTCGCTGCGGCAGATCGGGCACAGGTCACCATCCGTCAGGTTGCAGCAGACCGAGCAGTAGTGGATATTTTCGTGCGCGTCGAGAATCGCCTGCGCAAAGCTCTGCGCCTCTTCCCGGCTGAGCCCGAGCACATAATACGCGATGCGCTGTGCGGATTTGTGGCCGACGCCGGGCAGGCTTTCGAATTTATCGACGAGCCGTTCCAGCGGCGGGACATGATAGCCGGGCATATCAGAACATCCCCGGAATGCTCATGCCGCCGGAAAGCGCGCCGAGCTTTTCTTCCTTTTCAGCCGCCGCCGCGCGCAGCGCCTCGTTGACCGCCGCCGTGACGAGATCGCCGAGCATTTCCGCGTCGTCCGGATCGATGACTTCCGGCTTGATGTCGATGGTCTTGACTTCCATCTTGCCGGTCACGGCAACGGAAACCGCGCCGCCGCCCGAGGTCGCCGTATACGTCTTGGCCTCGAGCTCCGTGGTGATTTCCTCCATCTTCTCCTGCATCTTCTGCGCCTGACGGGCCAGCTGCTGCAGGTTGGCGGCTCCGCCGCCGCCCATACCCTGTGGTAAACGTGCTTTCATCGTATAAAACTCCTTGTCCTTCAGAATTATTTTTCTTCAATTTCAATGCCGGCATCCTGCATGTCGCGGATGAAGCTGTCCAGCGTATTCTGCGGCTTTGAACCGCTGTCCGCTGTCGCCGCAGGCGGCTTATATGGTCCGAGCTTATAGACGCGCCCGGTCACCTGCTGGATCGCCTCACGCATCTTATCGCGCTGGCTCGCGCGCTTCAGCAGGTCAAACGCGATCTGCGGCGCCTCGATCAGCATATACTCACCGTTCACATAGGCGGAAGACCCGTTGAAGGCGGCCGCTACCGAGTGCGAGTAATTCTTCATGATCGCGATGATTTCCGGCCACGCATCGAACGGCTCCGCCTTGCTGGAAAGCTCTTCGATGGAAGCGGCGCTGGAACGCTGCGCGGTTTTCGGCGCTTCCTCCCGCTTTGCCGCGAGCTCCGGCGGCGCCTGCGGAACGGAAACCTCGGCGTTTTGTACGGGCTGCACCGCGCGGCGCAGCCCGCCGCCGCGCTCCAGCGCTTCGATGCGGCGCAGCAGCGCGTCCGGCGAGGTATCCAGCTCCGGAGAGCAGAGCCGGATGAAGGTCATTTCCAGCTCCGTCCGCTTGTTTCCGGTTTTCATCCGCGACAGCGTGCTCTGGAAAGCATCCAGACCGTGCAGGATCGCCGAAAGATCCATGGAAACCGCGAGCTTCGTCATCCGGTCAAACTCTTCGCCGACCGCGTCGACGATTCCGCTCGCATCCTTCATCGTTTTAATCAGCATCAGGCTGCGGAAATACCCCGCAAGCTCCTCGCAGAGCCGCCCCATGTCCTTCGAAGCCTTGTACAGCGCATCGATCTTTTCGAGCGCGCCGGAACGGTCGCCCCGATGGATGCACAGTGCGAGCTCCTCGAGATGGCCGCGGCCGGCAAGGCCCGCCGTCTCCGCCACAAGCGCATAGCTGACCACGCCGGTGCTGCGGCCGATGCACTGGTCGAGAATTGAGAGTGCGTCGCGCATGCCGCCGTCCGCAGTGACGGCAATCAGCATCGCCGCGTCGTGGTCGATCTCCACGTGCTCCCGCTCGCAGACGAGCTCGAGGCGTTCGGCGATGTCCTCCGGCGCAATACGCCGGAAGTCAAAGCGCTGACAGCGGGAGAGGATCGTCGGCAGCAGCTTGTGCACCTCGGTCGTCGCCAGAATGAAGATCACGTGCGCGGGCGGCTCCTCCAGCGTTTTCAAAAGCGCGTTGAAGGCCGCCACCGAAAGCATGTGCACCTCGTCGATGATGTACACGCGGTATTTGGCGCTTGCCGGCGTAAAGTTCGATTCCTCAATCAGGGCGCGGATGCTGTCGACGCCGTTGTTGCTCGCTGCGTCGATCTCCACAACGTCGAGGATCGACCCGTCGTCGAGACCGCGGCAGACCGGGCAGACGCCGCACGGGTCGCCGTCCTGCGGGTCCAGGCAGTTGACGGCCTTGGCGAGAATCTTCGCGCAGGTCGTCTTACCGGTTCCGCGCGAACCCGTAAACAGGTACGCGTGCGAGATCCGCCCCGCCATCAGCTCGTTTTTCAGCGTGACGGTCACCTGCGGCTGGCCGACCA
Organism: uncultured Oscillospiraceae bacterium; assembly: GCA_900552925.1. GTDB lineage: Bacteria > Bacillota > Clostridia > Oscillospirales > Acutalibacteraceae > Hominenteromicrobium > Hominenteromicrobium gallistercoris. Next base: position 8,446 of record USBH01000014.1, on the reverse strand, counting down.
CATCCGCAAAAAGCTGCGGCCGGTATTTTCTGTACAGCGCCTTATACAAGCGGCATCCTCCCTTCTCTGCCTTTATAAACCAAAAGCAAGGCGGCCGTTCGTGGAATATGTGAACGGACAGGCGACCTGCATCGCACCAGACGATCCGCTTAATGCTGCTCGGTCCCCCGCCTGACATGGTTCACGGTGTCTCGCCGCGCAGACCTGTCCGCTCGCATATTCCACGGTCTCTTCAACCGCCTTGCCCTTTTGGATTCGCTCAAAGCGCACGTTTTCTCGTGCTCAAATATTATACACGCTTTTGCACGAAAAGGCAAGCATTATTTGCGCCGATTTGAAAACACGCCGATCGCCGCTTCCCTTCCGCGCAAAAGCGGCATGGTTTACCATGCCGCATGCTTTGGCTTCGGCTTTAAACGGATCTTATCCCGCCATGCGCCGAAGATGATTTTTCCCACAGACAGCAGGATCCCCGTCAGCACGACCACGCCGGCCAGAATCACGTGGCTTTCTGCATAGCGGACCGCATTTTCGGCCGCAGCGCCGCCCTGCCCCGCAAGATCATGCAGCGCAGAGAAAAGCGCGCTGAATTCCGCAGCATAATACGAAAAATCCGTGATGCGGGTCTTGGGCAGAAGCGAGTTCGGCAGATTGATCCACTGCGAGACGAGCACGATGCCGGTCACGACCAGCGCGGCCAGAAAGCCGTTGCGCACCAGCGCCCAGCGGTTCTTTTTGCGCTCTCTCGACAATTTGCAGCAGCGCACCCAGATCGCAATGGAAAACAGGATCAGGGAAATCAGCAGCGCCAGCAGCAAGATGCTGTTCATGAACCGGTACAGGTCGTTCAAACTGTAAACCGCGCTGTCCGGCGCCTGCATGTAGTAATCGAAGCTCTTTTCCGTTTCAACGCTGGCGCGGGCGCGCCCCTCCATGAACGGGTAATCCGCGCCGGGCGCCGAAACCAGCAGCGCCATATCGGTCTGCGCCAGCGCGGTCATCGTATCCGACGCAAAGCTGTATGCTGGAACGCCGTTCGGATAGATCGCCACCCAGGTGTCGTCCATATACAGATAGGGCTCCTCGCGGACGAGCACTTCCTCCCCAAGCCGCAGGTCGCGCGTTGCATACAGGATGAACCAACCGTAGTCCAGCTGCGACAACCGGCCGTCATCCAGAATGAACCCATCATACTCGTAAACGCGCATGCCGGTATCCCAGCCGAAGCCCTGCGCCGTCTTGTAGAGATGCATGCCCAACTCGTCATAGAACAGGGCGTCCGCGGAAATCGACGTTTCCGGCAGGGGCATGTTCAGCTCCTCCACCTCCACCGTCGGCATCATCAGCTGTTCTACGCGTGCGGAAAGGATGGTGCAGAGAATAATCAGCCAGAAAATCAGGGAGAAAACGCACAGAACTCTGCGTTTCATCTTACTTCACCTCCGCGAGAACGATGCCCTCCACCAGCTCCCTGTTGAAAAGCGTGAACAGGAACAGCGCAGGCAGCACGACGAGTATGCAGCAGACAAGATGCACGGTCGTATCGGTCGGCGGCGCATACGCCAGCGCGACCGAAATCGGGTACTGGTCAAAGCTTTTGAGGTAAGCGATCGGCTGCTCCACCATGTTCCATGCGTCCAGAAAAGAAAGCAGGAAAACGCAGATGATGCCGCTCTTGTTCATCGGAACCGCCACCAGCGTCAAAATGCGCGGCACGCCGCAGCCGTCCAGCATGGCGGCGTCGATGACCGATTCCGAAATGGACTTGAAGCTCTGCGTGAGAATAAACGTGCCGAGCGGAATGAAAACGGAGGGCAGGATCAGCGCTGCGTACGTGTCGAGCAGATTCATGTAGCTCAGCATCAGGTAATTCGGGATCAGCATGACCTGCACGGGCAGCGTCATGAGAATCATCAGCAGGAAAAAGAGCGCGTTCCTGCCCGGGAATTTGTACTTTGCAAAGCCGTACCCGGCAAGAATTGAAATGAACAGCTGACCGAACGCGATGCAGACCGCCAGCCCAAGGCTTTTCCAGAACCGGAAGAGATACTGCGGCGAGCCGAGGAACACATCATAATACGATTGAAACGTGATGCCGCCGTTGGTCCAGAAGCTGCGGAGCAGCACGTAGGCAAACGGCGCAATGCAGAGGACAATCAGCACAAAGGCGAATGCACCCGTGAGAACGGCCCGGACCCTTTTCATTCCCGGAACGCCTCCTTTCGGTTGACAAACGCGTAGAACACGCCGAAGAACACGACGATGATGATAAGCAGCAGCACAGAGGCCACGGCGACCTTGGAATAATTGAGGTTGCTGAACGTATTGTTGATGAAGTGCTGCAGCATATAAAGCTCATCGACCGGATGCTCGCCGCCGATCAGGAAAATCTCCCGGAAGCACTTAAACGCATTGATTACCGCAAAGATCGCGGCGAAGAACACGGAGTACCACATCTGCGGCGTCGTGATATAGCAGAATTTCTGCCAGCCGGAGGCGCCGTCCAGATCGGCGGACTCGTACTGCTCCCCCGGGATCGTGACAAGGCCCGCCAGCAGCAGAATCGCGCTGTAGCCGGTGCTTTTCCACAGATACAGGAGGATCATGACCCAAAAGGCGTTCGCCCCGCGCAGCCACTGCTGCACCGGCAGGCCGAGCGCGGAAAGCAAGCCGTTTGCAAGCCCGGTCTCAGAGAAAAGCAGGTTGATCAGCAGCACGGTGCCCGCAACCGGCATAATGTACGGAAACAGAAACACGGATTTCAGCAGCTTGTGCCGGTCCACCTGATGCTGCAAAAGCAGCGCGATCAGATAGGAAAGCAGCATGATGAGCGGCAGCCCCACGGCGAGGAACTTCATGGAATTGCCGAAAGCCAGCGCGAACGCCTCGCTGCCGATAACCTCGATGTAGTTGTCCAGCCCGAGAAATTCCGCCGACTGGCCGCTGCCGCGCAAAAAGGAATGGCGCAAAATCAGGACAAACGGGATGATGTAAAAGAGCAGGCACCCCGCCATCAGCGGCGCAATCAACAGATAAGCATGATAAGTTTTGCGCATAGACAACCATCTCCTGTCCGGCTAAAATCAGCTTTACTCGCTGAGCATCTGCTTCAGCGCATTGTACGTGCTGGCAACCACATCTTCAAACGAATCGTCCGAGCCGCCGCCCGCAATATTCATCCACGCAATTTCCAGCTCATACAGCTCGGTTTCCAGTCCCCCGCGGAAACGAACCGCCGTAATCTGATCCCGCACTGTACTAAATGTGTCAAAATCTTCAGCCGACATATACCATGCACCCCGCTCCGGGTCGATCGGATACTCTTCCTGCATCAGATCCATATGCATCGGAATCGAGAGGTTTAAATCGCCTATCAAATTATACAGCTTGTACCCATAGGCTTCCTGCTGCACTTCCCGGCTCATCAGCAGATCCAGAATGAAGAACGCCTCTTCCGCATGCTTTGCATTTCGGTTGATGCAGGCGAAGCTGGTGACCGTCGCCGTCACGCCGCCTTCATCCGAATAGATCGGGATCATGGTTGTAGCCTCGTCCCGCAGCAGCACATCTTCCTCGAGCATCGGCGACCAAAGGAAGTCATAATCCGGATGCATAAATTCCTTCCGGTTTGCCGGCAGATCGCCCAACGCCTCTTCCCAGATTTCGAAGCGGAGCGAAAATTCCTCTTCCGCCCGCTGCAGCAGCTCTTCCTCTGAAAACAAGAGCGTCTTTTCGTCGTAATCTGCCAGAGCGCCCAGCGACAGCAGCGGCGCTATTCCGCTGAAAGCCTGTAAATCCCCGTCCATCCCATGAAGTCGTCCGTCCTCAAGATACGCTGTCGAGGCCGCATTCCGCAAAATGCCGGTTTCGTCTGCCATCATGTCATCCCATGTCATTTCCGTGGAGGGCGTGTGCGAAACCTCCGACTTCCGGTAAAAAGTGAGCGGCATCGTGTACGCCATCGGCACGACGAGCTGCCCCTCTTCCGTCCGGCCGGCCTCCATCACCTTGGGCGTCAGCTTATCCCACTCCATAAACTGCGCGTTTTCTATGTATGTATCCAATGGCAGGAATACGCCGGAGCGCATCGAGATTTCGATCATCGGAAACAACGCGCCTTGCCCATAAGCATCACCGGCCAGAATGAACAGATCCGGGCCTTCTCCGGACATCAGCTCCACGCGCAGGCTTTCCAGCTTGATTTCCCGCTCGGAGCCGGAAGCCGGGATGTATTCGACCGCAACGTCCGTCGGGCCGCCCTTTTCCGCCGCAAACTGGAGAATGCGGTCCATGCCGATCTGGGTGTCGCGCTCGATCCCGGCAGATATGTGATTGATATCCACGCATATCCGCAGTGTATTTTCGGTAACCTCTTTCGGCGGCAGCGTTGCAGCGCTGCTGCTTTCCGGCGCGGATACCGAAGCCTCCGATTCTCCTTCACTGCCCGGGGACTCCGGCGCGCTCTCGCTGCTTTCCGGACTGCCGTCGGCATAGCTTGCCGTCGGCAGCTCGGCGCAACCGGAAAAACAAAGTACAAATGTAAGCATCAATACAACGACATTCCGAAACAATTTCATACGTTTACCCTCCTGTCATAATATATTAGCACGAAAGAAGTCTAATCTTGTTTGATTAGACTTCTTTCGTGTATGGTCTTACAACGCAAGGAAACTTATCCGATAAAAATCAGAATCAAGCGCAAACAGATTCACCCTTCACATACGAACGATTATAATAGCTGCAATTGGAGCAATTTTCAACCTCATAAACATTGTTGATATTATGGTAGTGACCGTAACTCCTATTAGAGCACGAACCAACCCACACTTGGGTGATAAATTCCCTTTCATATCTTGTATCAACCCAAGTGCCACACTCTGGGCAAGATATTCCTCTAGGCTGAATTCCCTCTGCGGTATCCGCCGAAGCAAGCATCGCAAACGACGTGAAAGCAAGTGCCAACACAAGGACAAGGGCCAAAATTCGTTTCGATTTCTTCATTGATTTTTCCTCCGTTTCTGTTTTGAAATTCTTGTGCATGCCTTACCCGCATCGGCCGAAAGCGGGAGATCATGCGGACGTATCGTACACAGCTTCGCTGTTTGTACCGGAATTTCGCCAAGGGGAAAGAGAAAACAAAGCGCGTAAACCAAAATATACACTAATAATATTCAACAGATATATTTGAAAATGTATCTTTTCGTTTTTCTTGTCATCATATTAGCACATCTATTTCCATTTGTCAACAACTTTTTGCGTTAAATTTTCGAAATAATTTTTGGAGTTTAAAGTTCGCTGTTTTCAATTTTTCACATAAAAAAGTGAACCACGTGGCGCATAACAAGTTTTCCCGAATTCAAGGCTTGATTCCCGCCCGGAAAACGCGTATAATCAGGTTTGCGCATCGCCATAGGAAAGGAACATTCGCCCATGCAAATCCGAAATGCTGTACTAGACGACCTGCCCGACATCCTCCGGATACTGGACGCGGCAAAGCTCGCCCTGCGCGCCTGCGGCGTCGACCAATGGCAGGACGGCTACCCGAATGCGGATTCCGTCCGCGCCGACATTGAAAACGGCACGGGCCGCGTCCTTGTGGAAAACGGCGCGGTGATCGCCACGGCTGCCGTGTATGTCGGCCACGAGGCGACATACGACCGGATCTGCGGCGGAAGCTGGCGGACGGACGCGCCTGTCTACGGCATCATCCACCGCATCGCCGTGGCGCCGCAGGCGAAAAACAAAGGCGCCGCCTCCAGATTCACGGACTACTGCGCGGAGCTCGCCCGCGCGGCCGGCGTCCCCTCCCTGCGCTGCGACACGCACGCAGACAACGCCATCATGCAGCACACGCTGGAAAAAAACGGCTATGTGCGCTGCGGCACCATTTATCTCGCGGACGGCGCGCCGCGCATCGGCTACGAGCGCGTGCTGTGAGCCTCCCGCTTTTCGCATGATTCTTTGCACAATAAAAGGAGCAGACCTGAACCGAAGCGCAGGCCTGCTCCTTTTTTATGGAATTGTCAAATCTGCGGGTTCGTTTCGATGCGGATCACGAAGTCAAACAGGCAGTCGTCGGAGCACCACATCTTGAAGTTCGTGCCCCAGCGGTTATTGAACAGGTTGAAGTAGAAGCCGTCCTCCATGCTCTCGATTTTGTCGTCGAGGTTGTAGAGGTTCCGGCTGCCGACGCTGACAAGCGGCGCATGCAGCGATTCGACCGTCACCGTGCCGTCCGCACCGGAATAGCACAGCTTCTCGACCGCATGCTGCTTGCGGTTGCCGCCCGCAACCACGTCGAGCGGAGAAATCAGCTGGCCGAGCTTCTGCATTTTCCAGCGGTTCGGGTTTTCCACGTCGAGACCGAAGTGCAGCCAGAGCGCCTCGGGGATCTTGTTGGCGTCCTTATCGAACCACTGCAGGCGGCAGCGCACCGCATCCTGCTCAAACGTATAGATGAGCTGTGCACGGCGCGGGCTGCCGTATTCCTCCGCAGCCTCGCCGTCCCCGCGAACCGTCGCGATCACCGTGTCGCCCGTCTGCGTCAAACGCTCCAGCGCAAACGCGTAGCAGGTGTGGCGCAGATTCTCGGCCGTTTCGAGGCCGGGCTTGGAGAAGTCCGCCTCGGCCCAGCCGCCCGTGTGGGCAAAGTCGCGGTTGTACCGATAAAACGCCAGTGTCGTATCCTTCGCGTCGAACACCTCATACTGCAAGCGGCCCAGCTCGCCGTCGCGCACCCAGGCGTGCCCGTTCTGCGCGAGGTAGGCGATTTCGCCGCCTCCACCGAAGCGCACCTGCCACCCAGCGATGGTATGCGTCACGCCGGGCGCAATCGCCTCGCCGCGTGCATCGAACTGCGGCACAAGCGCATCCATCGCGGCCTGCGCTTCGTTTCGCAGCGCTTCGGGCAGCTCGGCAAGCGCCGCCGTCAGATAACCGCGCTGCTCCGCATGCGACGCTTCAAACTTCGAGTACGAGCCGGAGAACTTGCCGCCGCAGTAATTCCTGAGGTCATATTCCAGCGTGCCGACCAGAGAGGCGTTGCGGTTCGTGAGCAGGTCGAGTGTCGTCGTATCCGTGCGGCGCGCCGCTTCGAAATCCGCCTTCGTCCAGTTCTTGAAATCCGCGAGGTACTTTTTGAAGTCCATGCCCCAGGTGTGCTCGGCGATCAGCATCAGGTTGCACATGAAGTCCGCATAGCCCGGCGTGTCCTCCGTGAGCCGGCCCGACGCGAGCCATTCGTGCGCCAGCGCACACAGCGCCTTATACCGGCAGACCTTATACGGATCCGACCCGACGCCGTGGATCCACGTGTCGGCGATTTCTTCCTCGACGACCGGCAGGCGGTCGCGGATTTTTTCCAGAGAAGCGGCGAACGCATCCAGCGTCGAGGCCTCGACGACAGCGCCCGGATACTTCGCCTGAATGCGGGCGAGCTCCGCCTCCACCTGCGCCGCATCCTGCGGGCCGCGGTTGTCGTTCGTGTGGGCAAACTCCAGCGCCTCATCGAAGCCGGGGATCGAGATTGCCTGACCGTACTGCGCGGAATAGTGGACGATCACCTCGTGCCCGTCGCGCCGCCAGCGGAAAACCTCTGGAACACGCGGGACGCGCGAAGACGGATTGACGCCGATGTGCAGGTAGCGGATGCCGGCTTCGGACAGCGGGCGCACCAGCGCGATCGTGTGGCCCGGCACGTCCGTCATCTTTGCGGCAATCGTTTGCACGCCGTACGCGCGGTCGAGCCTCCGGCTGACCGAAAGGTTGTACGCCAGCACCTCCGGGGACTGCAGCTCCGTGTGCGAGGTGACGGCAAGCCCGTGCCAGCGGAAATAGCCGAGCCGGATCGCCTCGTCCATCTTCTCGAGCTGCTCCGGCGCTGCATGGCGCTTGTAGTAATCGACCAAAAAGGAGCCGACCGTCCAGATGAACTTCTTGTGCTCCGGCGTGTTGATTTTCAGCGCGAGATCGATCGCGTGCGGGATATGCTCCTGCACGTAGCTGTCCAGCACCGTCTGTCCCATATTGGTGTAGCCGATGTCCAGATGCGTTTTGTAAATGACATGAACCCTTTTGATTTCAGACACAACAAATCCTCCATACCCAAAAACTTCTGCTTCTTTCTATTCAAAAAGGGCGGCAGCTTTGTGTTCTGCCGCCCTCTTCGAGCTTATTTTATTTCGTCTTATTTGCCGAGCTTTTCGCGGACAACTTCAGCGATATGCTCTGCGGAAAGGCCGAACTCCTTGAGCAGGTCGACGGCCGGGCCGGAGTGGCCGAACACGTCGTTGACGCCGATGCGCGTGACCGGCGTCGGGCACTTCTCGGAAAGCACCGCCGCAACGGCCTCGCCGAGTCCGCCGATGATGTTGTGCTCTTCAACCGTGACGACGCGCCCGGTCTTCTTCGCGGAATTGAGGATGATTTCCTCGTCGAGCGGCTTGAT
>USBH01000013.1 GCA_900552925.1 uncultured Oscillospiraceae bacterium | reverse complement strand
GAGATTAGCTGCAGTCTCGTGGGCTCGGAGATGTGTATAAGAGACAGTGATAACCGCAGCTATAATCAGCATCGGAATGCCCAGCACAATGATCCCGATAAAGGACAGCACAATGTCTATAAGGCGTTTGAAAAAATGTGTATACATGATTGCAATCCACTCTCTCAATCTCACAAACTATTTGCCGGCACACCGACGATTTTACGACTCGTTTCCTTTTCTCTTATACGTCGGCACGATTTCCGCGACGAGGTCTTTCATGTTGTCCGCTTCAGTCTTATAGGCCGCTTCCAGCCGCTTGAGCTGTTCCTTGAACTTTTCGTCGTCCATCTCGATCGGCTTGCCGATATGGATCAGCTTGTTCTCCGTATCCTGCAGCCCCTCTTCTTCCATCAGAAGCTCTTCGTACAGCTTCTCGCCGGGACGCAAGCCGGTGTAGACGATCGGGATATCCACATCCGGTTCATAGCCGGACAAGCGGATCAGGTCGCGTGCCATGGAGTCGATCTTGACCGGCTCGCCCATATCGAGCACGAAGATCTCGCCGCCCTTGGCGTAATAGCCGGCCTGCAGGACGAGCGAAACCGCTTCGGGAATCGTCATAAAGAAACGCGTGATGTCGGGATGCGTGACCGTCACCGGGCCGCCCTCTGCGATCTGCTTCTCAAAGAGCGGGATCACACTGCCGTTGCTGCCGAGCACGTTGCCGAAACGCACAGCGACAAACTCCGTATCCGATTCGCGGTTCATCATCTGCACGACCATCTCGCACAGACGCTTGGAAGCGCCCATGATGTTCGTCGGGTTGACCGCCTTATCCGTGGAGATCAGGACAAATTTCTTGACGCCGTACTTGACGGCGGCCTGCGCCATCTTGTACGTGCCGAACACGTTGTTCTTGATCGCCTCGTTCGGGCTGTCCTCCATCAGGGGCACGTGCTTGTGCGCCGCCGCGTGGAATACGATCTCCGGCCGGTATTTGCCCAGCACAACATCCAGACGCGCCGTGTTGCGCACCGAACCGATCAAAACGACAAGGTCCAACGCCGGATATTTCCGCTTGAGCTCCATCTGGATGTCATACGCATTGTTTTCATAAATATCAAAAATCAAAAGCTGCTTCGGGTTGCTCTTCGCAATCTGCCGGCACAACTCGCTGCCGATCGATCCGCCGCCGCCTGTCACCATGATAACCTTGCCGGAAATATACTTGCGGATCTCATCGATGTTGATCTGGATCGGCTCGCGCCCCAGAAGATCCTGGATCTCGACCTTCTTGAGCTTGCTGACGCTGACGTCTTCGTTGATCAGCTGGTACATGCCCGGGATCGTCTGCACCTCGCACTTCGTCGTGCTGCAGATCTGGATGATCTCCTTTCGAACCTTCGCGCTGCCGCTCGGGATCGCATAGATGATTTTGTTGACGTCATACTTCTTGACCATTTCCGGAATGTCGTACCGGTTGCCGACAATGCGCACGCCGCTGAGCATTTTCCGGAACTTCGAAGGGTTGTCGTCGATCAGGCAGACGACACGGCCCGAAAGGAACTGGCTGTGTGCAAACTCGCGGATCAGCATTCTGCCCGCTTCGCCGGCGCCGATGATCATGATCCGGTCGATCTTCTTCTCCTCCGTGCCGCGCTCGAAGACCAGCTTCATCCGGCGCAGGAAACGGTAGGAAAACCGCAGCGCCGTCGTGCTGAGAAAGCTCAGAAGGAAGCCGATGAAGTAATAGCTGCGCGGCATGTGGATATCGAAAATATAGACGCAGAAGAAACCGATGATAAACAGGCAGATGTGCGCCAGAATCATCCGGAAAAGCTCATTTTCACTGACAAACGACCACACGCTGTTGTAAAGCTGGAAGATCGCAAAAACCACAATGGAAATCGCGCACCAGATCGGAATTGTAGTCTGCCAGCAGGTCAGATAATTTGCCGGAATGCTGCTGATGCTCAGGTCGAACCGAAACCAGAGCGCAAGAAAAAACGAAAACGCCACACAGATGATATCCAGCAGAACGATCAGCAGAATACGGCTGGCCAACTGCATGTCCAAATGAAAGCTTTTTTTGCTGTTCATACCCAAATCCCTTTTTTACCGGACGCAAAACACTTTACCGCATTACCGCAGAATTTTGGCATCCTAAATTCTTTGAAGATTATAACATATTCGACAGGAAGATGCAACAGGTAAAAAGCCCCGGCCGGACGGCAAAAAGCGCCGGCACTGCTCTTACAGCACCGGCCCCTTTGCAATTTTTAAAGCCGGAGCTTTTTTGAATTGATCCTAAAATTCGTACACCCAATCACGATTCGGAAATCGTGCAGTTTCCGGGATACGTCATCGCGATGTACGTCTTGCCGCGATTGATCTGCACCTCTTCGCCGTCCTCGCCGAAGAACTTCAGCGGGCTGTACTCGTCCGCCTTGGACCAGGTGATCGGCTGCACGGCGCCCTCCGAAATATAATAGCCCTTATAGGACGCGCCGCCCTGCCAGTTCACGTTCTTCAGCCCGGAAGCTGCGTCGCGGACGGAAATATCCGTTTCCAGAACGATCACGTTCTCAAAAGCGAGCTGCTCGCCGGAGGCGGAATCCATGTGCGGGCTGTCCTTGTAATTTTTCAGATAGGTGGCGGTCTCCGCATCGTAGGTGAAGGTGCTGTAGTTTCCGCCGAAATCCACGCGCACCGAACCCGCTGCATCGCCCTGTGGCGCGGCATTTTCGCCCTGCGGAACAAAGTTGAACGCTGCGCCCTGATGCGCCTCATCCAGATCCGTGCGGATGCCGTTGTTCTCGAGCGCTTCCGGAAGCTTTCCGCCGTAGAACATGCCGGTATGCTCGAGCGCATAGCCGCTGTCAAGGCGCGCTTGATCGCGGCCGAGCAAGCCGTACGAGGCTTCGAGCGCATCCACGCGGTCGATATCCAGCCGCGTCACCGTCTCGCGGGCGATCGTCTCGTCCATGCCCCAATGCACGTAAACGGCATCGAAGCCGACCGCGAGGATCGGGTAATAATACCGGCAGCTGCGCACGGAGCAGACGTCCGGCACCTGCGTGTAATCGCCGTACAGCGCCATCAGGCGGGTCAGGTCGTACTCGACCGGGATCTCAAAGATCACGTCGGCTGCCGAGATGCCGTACTGCGGCAGAGCCGCCTCGACATTGTTGATCATGACGGCCACCGGGCGCTTGCCGACTGCTTCGTCCGTCAGCGTCGGAAGGCCGGTCAGCAGGTTTACATTCGCCGGCTCCGCATTGGGCGCTTCCGTCGGCTCGGCCGTCGCTTCCGGCGTTGCCGTGGCCTCCGCGGTCTCTGTCGGCGCAGCGCTCGACGTCGAGCTTTCCTCCGCCGGTGTGGACTGGCAGCCCGAAAGGACGGTCAGGCCGAGCAGCAGTGCGCTGCAAAAAGCAAGAATTCTCTTTTTCAAAACAGGATTCCTCCGTTTCCCATCAAAATAATCATTTATATTATATACCCGTTTTCAGCAAATTGCAACAAGTAGCAAACACTTTCGCACCCGAAAATCCGGCCGCCGTATTTTTCTCGGCGCTGCATCCTGTGAACGATAAAGCAGGCTTTTTCGTTCAGGCATGGTATAATGCTTTAAAAGTCGAATTTACGCGAAAACAGGCAGATTTCGCATCGAACGACAATTCCTACCTTTTCTGGTTTTTTCGTACAAATTAGCCGTCTGCGTGCTCGCTGTCCGGCACGCTTGCTGCGAAACCGGCTGTTGCTCGAGCCCACCGCCTAACGTCACGCAAAAAACACGCACAGCATTCCGATACCGTGCGTGTTTTTTCTTCATATATTCTATTGCTTTGCGCCGTTCGCCTGAGCGCCGTACAGCGGGCCTTACCGCCGCGCTGTGGAAATCACTCTTCGAACAGCTCCTTGAGCTTGCCGAAGAAGCTCTTGCGCTTTTGGTAATTCTTGTCGTCCGCGTTCTGCTCAAACTCAGCCAGCAGTTCTCTCTGCCGCTTTGAGAGGTTTTTCGGCACCTCGACCGTCACCTGAACATACTGGTCGCCGCGGCCGCGCCCGTTGAGGCTCTGGATGCCCCTGCCCTTGAGCTTGAACACGTCGCCGGGCTGCGTGCCCTCGTGGACGTGGTACTGAACCTTGCCGTCCAGCGTCGGCACCGTGACATCGGCGCCGAGCGCCGCCTGTGTAAAGGTGATCGGCATTTCACACCACACGTCGTTGCCGCGCCGCGTGAAGATGGCATGCGGGCGCACGGAAACGTAGACGTGCAGGTCGCCGTTCGGGCCGCCGTTCGCGCCGGCATTGCCCTTGCCGCCGACATTCAGGATCTGATCGTCGTCGATGCCGGCCGGGATCGTGATCTCGATCGTCTTCTGCCGGCGGAGCCGCCCCTTGCCGTCACAGGTCCGACAGGGCGTCTCGATGATCTTGCCGCGGCCGCCGCAGCGGTCGCAGGTGCCGACCGACTGCACGACGCCGAAAGGCGTGCGCTGGTTGATGCGCACCTGGCCGGAGCCGTTGCAGTTCGGGCAGGTCTTCGGGCTTGTGCCCTTCTGCGCGCCGGAGCCGCCGCAGTCGGGGCAGGCCTCGATCTGGTGGTACGTCACCTTTTTCCTGCAGCCCTTCGCCGCTTCCTCGAAGGAGACGACGACGCTCGCTTCCACATCGGTGCCGCGGCGCGGCGCATTTGGGTTCGCACGCCGCGTGGAGCCGCCGAAGCCGCCGAAAAAGCTGTCGAAAATGTCGCTGAAGTCAAAGCCGCCTACGCCGCCGGCATACGGGTTGCCGCCGCCCGCGCCGCCGCCGAAATTGGGGTCAACGCCCGCAAAGCCGAACTGGTCGTACCGCGCGCGCTTATCCTTGTCGGAAAGCACCTCGTACGCTTCGTTGACCTCTTTAAATTTTGCCTCGGCCTCTTTATCCCCCGGGTTCAGGTCCGGGTGGTACTTCTTGGCAAGCTTGCGGTACGCCTTCTTGATCTCGTCGTCCGCCGCGCCCTTCTGTACGCCGAGCACCTCGTAATAATCTCTTTTATTGTCCGCCATCCGCTGTCATCTCCTCGCAAACTCCAAAAGGCAAGGGGCATGCCTTTACACAAACCCCTTGCACTTCGGATCGATTTTATAAATTAGTCGACATCCTTGTAGTCTGCGTCGTAGACATCGCCGTTCGCGCCGCCCTGCTGGCCACCGGCCTGCGGGCCTGCACCCGGAGCGCCGTACGGCGGCTGCTGCTGATCCTGTGGGGCGGAAGCCTTATACAGCTTCTCGCTGACCGCATACATCGCCTTCTGCAGGTCGTCCATGCCGGACTTGATCGTATCGGTCGTGCCGGACTGGATCGCGCTTCTGAGCGCTGCGGACTTGCTGTTCAGCTCGTTCTTATCGGCCTCGTCGATCTTGTCGCCGTTGTCGCTGATGAGCTTGTCGGCCGCATAGCACATGTTCTCGGCGTTGTTCTTCATCTCGACCTCTTCGCGGCGCTTCTTGTCTTCCTCTGCGAACTGCTCCGCAGCCTTGACCGCCTTGTCGATGTCCTCCTTGCTCATGTTGGAGGAAGAGGTGATCGTGATGTGCTGCTCCTTGCCGGTGCCGAGATCCTTCGCGGAGACGTTCACGATGCCGTTCGCGTCGATGTCGAAGGTAACCTCGATCTGGGGGATGCCGCGCGGAGCCGGCGCGATGCCGTCGAGCTTGAAGAGGCCGAGCTGCTTGTTGTCGCGGGCAAACTCACGCTCGCCCTGCAGCACGTTGACTTCAACCTGCGTCTGGCCGTCGGCCGCCGTCGAGAAGATCTGGCTCTTCTTCGTCGGGATCGTCGTGTTGCGGTCGATGATCTTCGTCATGACGCCGCCCATCGTCTCAACGCCGAGGGAAAGCGGCGTGACGTCGAGCAGCAGGAGGCCCTGCACTTCGCCGCCGAGCACGCCGGCCTGCAGCGCAGCGCCGATCGCAACGCACTCATCCGGGTTGATGCCCTTGAACGGCTCCTTGCCGATGAGCTTCTTGACAGCTTCCTGCACCGCCGGGATTCTCGAGGAACCGCCGACCATGAGGACCTTGTTGATTTCATTGATGGAGAGGCCGGAGTCGCTCAGCGCCTGACGGACCGGGCCCATCGTGCTTTCGACGAGGTCGGCGGTCAGCTCGTTGAACTTCGCTCTCGAGAGCGTGAGGTCGAGGTGCTTCGGGCCGGATGCGTCCGCCGTGATGAACGGCAGGTTGATCGACGCGCTCGTCATGCCGGAAAGCTCGATCTTCGCCTTCTCCGCCGCTTCCTTGATGCGCTGCATGGCCATCTTGTCGCCCGAGAGGTCGATGCCGTCGGAGACCTTGAAACTGCCGACGATCCAGTCCATGATGCGCTTGTCGAAGTCGTCGCCGCCGAGGCGGTTGTTGCCGGCCGTGGCGAGAACCTCCTGCACGCCGTCGCCCATCTCGATGATCGAGACGTCGAACGTGCCGCCGCCGAGGTCGTAGACCATGATCTTCTGGTCCTCTTCCTTATCGATGCCGTAGGACAGCGCCGCCGCCGTCGGCTCGTTGATGATACGCTTGACATCGAGGCCCGCGATCTTGCCCGCATCCTTCGTCGCCTGACGCTGTGCGTCGGTGAAGTAAGCCGGAACCGTGATGACCGCGCTCGTGACCGGCTCGCCGAGGTATGCTTCGGCATCCGCCTTGAGCTTCTGGAGGATCATTGCGGAGATCTCCTGCGGGGTGTAGTGCTTGCCGTCGATTGTGACCTTATGGTCGGTGCCCATTTCTCTCTTGATGGAGGAGATGGTTCTGTCCGGGTTCGTGATGGCCTGGCGCTTTGCCACCTGGCCGATCATGCGCTCGCCCGTCTTCGAGAAAGCGACGACAGACGGCGTCGTTCTGGCGCCTTCCGCGTTCGCGATGACGACCGGCTCGCCGCCCTCGATAACGGCGACGCACGAGTTTGTAGTACCAAGGTCAATACCAATTGTCTTTGCCATAAAAATTACCGTCCTTTTAAATAAAGAATACTGATTTCACTGGTTGTTTCTATTGTATAAGCCGCTGCTGCCGGCCCGCCGGCACACAGGGCAGAGCCTGCCGCGTATTTGCGGGATCAGTTTGCGACCTGCACCATGGCGTGCCGCACGACCTTATCCCCGAGCTTGTAGCCCTTCTGGAACACCGCCACAATGACGTTTTCTCCGAGGTTCTCGTCGTCGATATGCGAAACCGCATTGTGGAAATTCGGGTCGAACGTTTCGCCGGCCGCGCCGATCTCCGTGATGCCGAGCTTCTCGAAGCACGCCTTGAACTGATTGGCGATCATCTCGACGCCCTTGCGCATATCCTCCGCCGAAGCGTTCTCCTGCGCGAGCGCGCGGTCGATGTTGTCGGCCACCGGCAGGATCGCGTTGACCGCGTCGGAAATCGCGTTGTTGTAAACGCCGTTTTTCTCGTTCTGCGACCGCTTGCGGAAGTTGTCGTACTCGGCAAGCACGCGCAGATACTGCTGCTTGTGGCTTTCGAACTCAGCCTGCAGGCGGTCGTAATCGGCCTTCGGGACCTTTTCCGCCTTCTCTCGCTTTTTCTTTTTATCTTCTTTCTCTTCTGTTTTCGGATTTTCGGCCTTCTCTTCCGGCCCGGTTTTCTTTTCTGTCTCCTCTTCGGGACAGGCTTTTGTTTCCTCTGCCATGGATAACGCCCCTTTCTATTCTTCCCGCTGGACCCGCGTGAGCATTTCGCCCACGCGCTCCGCGATGTAAGCGGTCTGCGCCGCCGTATGTGCATAACGCATGCGCGTGGGGCCGATGACCGCCACCGCGCCGGCATCCGTGCCGTTTATGCTGTACCGCGTGGAGACGACCGAAACCGCCGCCAGCGCGTTGTGCCCGTTTTCCTGCCCGATATGGATCTGCACGCGGCCCGGCCTTCCGGCCAGCAGCCCCGTCACGGCGTCCTGCCGTTCGATGAAATCCATCACGCGGCGCGCACCGCCGGGCCCGAGCTCCGGGTAAAAGAGCAGGTTCATCTGCCCGCTCACGTGCACCTCCGTTTTCACGGTTTCCTGCGCCGTTTCCAAAAGCGCAAGCAGCGCCGGCGACATCAGGATCGCGAGGTCGTTGAACGAAACCGCGAGACTCTGGATGAACGCCCGGTTGATTTCCGAGACGTTCCGCCCCACGACGCGCTCGTTCAGGACGCGGAAAAAGATGCGCATGATTTCGCTCGACAAGTCGAAATCACAGTGGAACACCTTCGTTTTCATCGTGCCCGCGCTGCTGATCAGAATCAGCATAGCGGTGCGCCGGCTCGTCTGGACGAACTGCACGGCCTTGATCTGCGCCGAAACGCCGCTCGGTGCGGTCGCGACCGCCATGTACCGCGTAGCGGAAGCCAGCGTGCGCGCCGCGCCGCCGGGAAGCCGTTCCGGGTCGAACGCGCTTTTCGCGAGCATCGCGTCAAGCGTTATGCGCTCTTCATCGGAAAGCGGTTCTTCCGGCATCAAATTGTCGACGTACTCGCGCAGCCCCTTTTCCGAGGGGATCCGCCCCGCCGAGGTGTGCGGCTGTTCCAGCAGGCCCATCTCCGTGAGCTCCGCCATCTCGTTGCGCACCGTAGCCGGAGAAGCCCCGGCCGCCTCCGCGATCGACTTCGAGCCGACCGGCCCGCCCGTGCGGATGTATCCGTTTACAATCGAGGCAAGTATATTCTGTTTCCTTTTTGTCAGCTCCATACCTGTACCTCTTCGGGTTTTAGCACTCTGTTCTCTCGAGTGCTAACCCTTGTCTATAATATACTGCAATGGTCAGGAAATGTCAACACCAAAATTTGTAAATACTTTGTGAACCCGGCGGGCACGGCCCGCTGCGGATGTCCGCGGGGTCGCTTGCGTGCGCAAGCTCGTTTTCCGAGGAAACTGCCGCGCGGGGCGCGTGCTTTGGGTACTTCCGGCGGGTGCGGGTACGACCCGCGGCGAACGTCCGCGGAGTCGCTTGCTCGCGCAAGCTCGTTTTCCGAAGGAACCGCCGCGCGGGACGCGTGCTTTGGGCACTCCCGGCGGGTGCGGGCGCGACCCGCGGCGGACGCAAAAGGACCTCCCGCGAAGGGAGGTCCTCATCTTTTTATTGTTCGGGTCGGTTTTTCCATTCCGCTGCATGCTTTCCGCAGTGCATGCAGTCGCCGGTACAGCCGCTGCAGCCGCCGGTGCGGTGCTGCAGTATGGCCCGGAGCGCAAACGCTGCGGCGATCAGCACGAGCGCCAGAACGACCGCGGTGCCCGGCGTCATCACGCCACCCCCAGCAGCATGCCGAAGAGCTGCACGGCGCCGGCCGCCACCCAGGCGATGGCGCACTGCCCGAGCGCGACGCCGAACGCCCACCGCCCGCCGAGCTCACGCCGGACGGACGCGATCGCCGCGACGCACGGCGTATACAGCAGGCAGAACACGAGCAAGCTCATCGCGGAAAGCGGCGTGAGCATGGAGGTGAGCGCCGCCGTGGAGCCGAAGAGCACCGACAGCGTGGAAACGACGCTCTCCTTGGCCATGAAGCCGGTGATCAGCGCGGTGGAGATGCGCCAGTCGCCGAAGCCGAGCGGCGCAAAGATCGGGGCGATCCAGCCGGCGACCATGGCGAGGATGCTGTCCTGCGAATCGGTGACGATATTGAGCCGCGTGTCGAACGTCTGCAGGAACCAGATCACGATTGTCGCGATAAAGATGACCGTGAACGCGCGCTGCAGGAAGTCCTTCGCCTTGTCCCAGAGCAGCAGGCCGACATTTTTCGCGCCGGGCATCCGGTAATTCGGCAGTTCCATCACGAACGGCACCGCCTCGCCGCGGAACGCCGTGCCGCGCAGCAGCAGCGCCATCAGGATGCCGACCAAAATGCCGATGAAGTACAGCCCGATCATCACGAGCGCCCCGTTGCGCGGGAAGAACGCCTCGGCGAAGAAGGCGTAAATCGGCAGCTTGGCCGAACAGCTCATGTACGGCGTCAGGAGGATCGTCATCTTGCGGTCGCGCTCAGAGGGCAGCGTGCGGCTCGCCATGACGCCCGGCACCGTGCAGCCGAAGCCGATCAGCATCGGCACGACGCTGCGCCCCGAAAGGCCGATCTTGCGCAGCAGCTTGTCCATCACAAAGGCGACGCGCGCCATGTAGCCGCTGTCCTCCAGCATGGAGAGGAAGAAAAACAGCGTGACAATGATCGGCAGGAAGCTCAGCACGCTGCCGACGCCGTTGAAGATGCCGTCGATCACGAGCGAATGCAGCACGGGGTTCACGTGGCCGGCCGTCATCGCGGCGTCGACCAGATCGGTCAGCCAGCCGATGCCCATGTCGAGCAGATCGGCCAGAAATGCGCCGATGACGTTGAAGGTCAGCCAGAACACGAGCGCCATGATCGCGATGAACGCCGGGATCGCCGTATACTTGCCGGTCAGGATGCGGTCCATGCGCACGCTGCGCGCATGCTCCCGGCTCTCCCGCGGCTTGACGACCGACGATGCGCAGACCTTCTGGATAAAGCTGAAGCGCATGTCGGCGATTGCGGCCGCGCGGTCGAGCCCGCGCTCCTTTTCCATCTGGCAGATGATATGCTCGAGCGTTTCCTTTTCGTTCTGGTCCAGCCCGAGCCGCTCGAGCACGAGGCTGTCCCCCTCCGCGAGCTTGCTGGCCGCGAAGCGCACCGGGATGCCGGCCTGCTCCGCGTGGTCCTCGATCAGGCTCATGATCGCGTGCAGGCAGCGGTGCACGGCGCCGCCCTGCTCGCCCGCATCGCAGAAATCCTGTCGGCCGGGGCTTTCCTGGTACTTCGCCACATGCACGGCGTGGTCGACCAGCTCGGCGATGCCCTCGTTTTTGGCCGCGGAGATCGGCACCACCGGGATGCCGAGCATCGCCTCCATCTCATTGACGCGGATCGAACCGCCGTTTTCGCGCACCTCGTCCATCATGTTGAGCGCGAGCACCATCGGCACGTCGAGCTCCATGAGCTGCATCGTCAGGTACAGGTTGCGCTCGATGTTCGTCGCGTCGACGATGTTGATGATCCCCTTCGGGTGCTCCTCGAGAACGAAGCGCCGCGTCACGAGCTCCTCGCTCGAATACGGCGACATCGAGTAGATGCCGGGCAGGTCGGTGACGAGCGTGTTCTCGTGCCCGCGGATCACGCCGTCCTTGCGGTCGACCGTGACGCCCGGGAAGTTGCCGACGTGCTGGTTCGAGCCGGTCAGCTGGTTGAACAGCGTCGTTTTTCCGCAGTTCTGGTTGCCGGCCAGCGCAAACGTCAGCGTGACGCTGCCCGGCAGCGGCGGCCGCCCGGTCTGCACGTGGTACCGGCCGCCCTCGCCGAGGCCGGGGTGGGAAATCGGCTTTCCATGGCCGTTCCGCCGGCTCTCCGGCGCCGCCTCCCGCACGTTTTCGATTTTGATTTTTTCCGCGTCGGCCAGCCGCAGCGTCAGCTCATACCCGTGGATGCGCACCTCAAGCGGGTCGCCCATCGGGGCGAACTTCACCATTGTGACGTCGGCCCCCGGAATGAGGCCCATGTCGAGAAGATGCTGGCGCAGCGCGCCCTCGCCGCCGACAGACTGCACCGTGGCGGTTTTTCCGACCGGAAGCTCCTTCAGTGTCATTTTCCTTCCCCCTCATATCCCGCGCGCTGTACGGCGCGTCCGTATAATTAGGATTTGTCCAAATGTTAGTCTAAGCTAATATTCACCATTTGTCAAGAGGGGGCGTCCCGCTTTTCCGCCGCTTCCAAACGCTGCGCGGCGCTGAAACGCAGCGATCACAACGCCCCGGGCGTAGAATTTCCCGCGCGCAGGGAACGTCATGCCGAACAGCTCGCCGTCCACGTATGCGCTCAGGAGTATTTCCCGCGTAGTGGAACCGCCAAGGCAAAGGCGGAAAAGCAAAAAAAGAAACGCATCGGACACGCGACGCGTTTCTCTCTGTAAAAGCTGGTGGGCCATCAGGGACTCGAACCCCGGACCGACCGGTTATGAGCCGGCTGCTCTGACCAACTGAGCTAATGGCCCGCATATGCGGCCGCCTTGGCGGCCGGAAAATATCATAGCATAATCTGCGGAAAATTGCAAGGAAAACTTGCCTTTTGGCGGCTTCATTCCTTCTTCCCGGCTTCCCGGCTCTCCTTCCCGATTTCGGCGGAGCGCTCCGCCGTAAAGCCTTCGGTCGACTCCGGGACGAACAGGATCTTGATCGTCAGCAGCAGCAGCTTGAAGTCGAGCATCAGCGACTGCTTTTCGATGTACTGCAGATCGAGCCGCAGCTTGTCGTACGGGTTCGTGTTGTACTTGCCGTAAATCTGCGCGTAGCCGGTCAGGCCGCCCTTGACGCGCAGGCGGAAGGCAAACTCCGGTATTTCCTTCGTATACGCCTCCACGTGCTCGATGCGCTCGGGCCGCGGCCCGACCAGCGCCATGTCGCCCTTGAGCACGTTCAGAATCTGCGGCAGCTCGTCGACGCGCAGCTTGCGGATGACCCGCCCGACGCGCGTGATGCGCGGATCGCCCGAGCGGCACGGGATCACGTTCCCGCCCTGCTCCGCATCGACGACCATGCTCCTAAACTTGATGATCTCGAAGATCCGGCCGTTCTTCGTGCAGCGCTTCTGCGTGAAGAACACGGGGCCGCGGTCTTCGATCTTGATCGCTATGGAAACGATCAGGAAAATCGGTGAGGTCACGATGAGCGCGAGCAGCGAAACCACAATGTCCGAGAGGCGCTTGAAGAGATTGTACCAGAAGCGCTCGCTGTGGTACTCGTACTTCATCAAAGGCGTGTCGATCAGATGCCGCGCGCCGAAGCCCTGCATCTCGATCTCCTCGAGCCGCGGCGTGACATAGAGGCTCTTGCGGCCCTGCATGCAGTACCAGAGCATTTCGGCGCGCCGTGTGCTGCCCTCCACCTCGTAAAAGATGACCGCCTCGTAGGGGTCGAGCTGCTTCTTCCACTCCAGGCCGAGCGCGTCGTACGGGATGACCTTCTCCACCCACAGAATGTACTTGAGCTTGCGCAGCTTCCGGATTAAATCCCGCGTATCGGGCACGCCGGTGATGATGAGCGTCTTCTCCGGCTTCGAAAACAGCATCGTCATGCGCTTGGCAAGCAGCGCCCAGAGCGCGGCCGCCAGAAGCTGGCAGCCGACCGTGAGCAGTCCGGGCACGATGTTTACATAATTGTGCCGGATCATACAGAACTCGCCGTAAAGCAGAAGGTCGGCGATGCCGAAGGCCAGAAGCTGCGAGAAAATCGTCTCGGCAATCGAGTAATCCGCAATTTTAAAGGCGCGGAACAGGTTTCCGAGCGCGATATAAACGATGATATACAGGAGCAGCGTAACGGTAAAGCCGACGCTCTCCATATTTGAAAATATGGTCGGTCCGTAATACTGGAAGAGCACGATCGCGAAAAAACCGATCTCCAGCAGAACGATGGTCACCTTGCTGACCATCGCCAGAACAAACTTCTTGCTGTTCATATGCGTCTACACATCCTGGTTGACAGGTTTATTTTTCTTATTGTACCCATTTTGCCCGCAATTGTCAACGCATCCGCCCGAGCGTTATAAATTTATTCATATCTGTGATACGATTTATACACAGAGAAAGACGCAAAAAGGAGCGGCGCACGCCGCTCCTTCGTCTGCTTCGGCTTATTCCTTTTCCTCGCAGTTGCAGTCTTCGCCGCAGCCGCACTCTTCCTCATCGAGGTCGAATTCGAGGTTCTCGCCGCAGTTCGGGCACTCGATCGAGCCTTCCTCGAGCATCTCGCCGTTGAGCTGGATCGTATCGCCGCAGCTCGGGCAGGTCACCTCGAAGTAGCAATCGTCGTCATCCTCTTCCCAGTCGTCGTCTTCGTCTTCTTCATCGTTGAAGTCGTCCAGGTCGTAGTAGTCCTCTTCGAGCTCGCCGAGGTCCTCGTCGATCTCGTCGACCTGACCGCTCCTGTCTCTTATACACATCTGACGCTGCCGACGAATTAG
>USBH01000012.1 GCA_900552925.1 uncultured Oscillospiraceae bacterium | reverse complement strand
TTTCCTGCGGGTGCGGCAGCGTGCGCGGCGCGATCGACCGCGTCTGGCTGGAGGACGGCGCGCTTCGCGTCCACACGCTGGGCGACGGCGCGGCGACGGGCGTCTGCGGCTCCGGCCTGATCGACGCGGTGGCCGCCGCGCTCGAAAGCGGGCGGATCGACGAGACCGGCTACATGGAGGAGGACAGTCTGCCGCTTTCCGGGGGCGTTGCGCTGCTGCCGCAGGATATCCGCGCGGTGCAGCTCGCCAAGGCGGCGATCGCCGCGGGCATGGAGATTCTGCTCGAAACGGCGGGGACGACGTGGGACGAGGTGCGCGCGCTGTACATCGCGGGCGGCTTCGGCAGTCACCTGAATCTGCAGAGCGCCGCGGACATCGGCCTGCTGCCGCCGGCGCTCGTGGACCGCGCGCAGAGCATCGGCAACGCCGCGCTGGCTGGCGCCGCGCTCACGCTGCTGGACCGGGAGACCCACCCGCTGCTCGCGCGGATTGCGTCGTCGGCAAAGCACGTGAATCTCGGCGGCAACCCGCGCTTCAACGAGCGGTACGTGGAGCGCATGCTGTTCGGCGACGAGCTGTGAGCGGCACGGCCCGCTCTTTTGGAAAAGCCGTCCGGCCGGGTGGCGGAGTTGTATGAATTCAGAAAGGGGATGCGACATGAATCAGGATGTTTCGATCTTGCGCGAACTCGCCAACGAATACGCGCAGATCGCGGCGGAGATGGAGGTCAAACATGTGTGGGGACTGCACGCCGACCTCAACGACCTGCATCCGGAAAGGCCCGTTGTGCTCATCGACGAGCTGCCGTGGCATGAGCTGAACGCGGACGGTTTTCTGACACTGCGGTGCGAAGACCCGGATTTCCGCCGGGCGGAGGAGCTCCTGCGCAAGACGGTTTTCCGGCACAGATATTTCCCGGGCGATATGCTCGTGAAGCCGTATTTTCCCGTGGAGAAGGTGATCCACACGACCGGCATCGGCGTCGAGGTGCACGAGGAGATCCGCGCCACGGACGCCGCCAACAACATCGTTTCCCACCGGTACGAGAACCAGTTCGACTCCATCGAGGACGTCGAAAAGCTGCACAACCCGGTGATCACGTATGACGCGGAGGCCTCCCGCAGCCTGTATGAAAAGATCGGCGCGGCGATCGGGGACATTTTACCCGTAAAGCTCGTCGGCGAAGCGTCGGGCTACGGGCTCGGCCACAAGGCGTGGGACATCATTGCGATGATGATGCGCGTCGACAATCTGCTCTACGCGCTCGTGGACGAGCCGGAGATGATGCACGCGCTCGTCGGCAAGCTGACGGATATCTTTATCGATACGGTCCGGCAGTATGAGGCGCTGAATCTGCTGGATGCGGACAGCGCGTACTGCCACTGCTCCAGCGCGGCTTCGCGGGATCTGCTGCGGGAGCCGGTCGATTACCAGCACGTCAAGGCGAAAAACGTGTGGGGCCGCGGCTTGGCGCAGATTCTGGCCACGGTATCGCCGGCCATGCACGACGAGTTTGAAATCGAGTATGCCGCCAAAGCGCTCGCGCCCTTCGGCCTGGTTTACTACGGCTGCTGCGAGCCGCTCGACCGGAAGATCGACATCGTGAAGAAGATCCCGAATCTGCGCAAGATCTCCATCACGCCGTGGGCGGACATCCGCCGCGCGGCGGAGGCGGTCGGCGGGGACTACGTGATTTCGGCGAAGCCAAACCCGGCCAACCTGCCGTATGCGGCCGAAAACCCCGCGCTGATCCGCGAAGAGATCCGCAACATCATCGACGCATGCCGGGCGAACGGAACGCCCTGCGAGATCCTGCTCAAGGACATCAGCACGGCGGGGTACAATCTGGAAAACCTTGTCGTTTGGAACCGCGTCGCCATGGAGGAAGCGCAGCGATAGCTTCCGCAAAACGACGGATGCCCTGCGCACGGCGCGCAGGAAGAGGGAGGAGGAAGGCCATGCGCTACAAACGGGATTGGGACATGGCAAAAAAGAGATTGACCGCATTTTGGGACCGGGACATTCTGGATCGCTGCTGCATCAGCGTGAAGGTGCCCGGGCAGGCGGCGCAGGCGATGCCGCAGACGCAGTGCCGCTTCCTGCAGTACCCGCTCTACCATCTGGACGGCGCGGAGCAGATCCGCCATCTGGACGACCTGCTTTCGATTCCGGAGCTGCGCGCGATCCAGTGGACGCAGGTAGCCGGCCAGCCGCCGTGCACGCAGTATCTGCCGGAGCTGAAGCGCATACAGGCGGCGGGCAAAAACCTCGTCATTCTGGTGGAGCCGAAGCAGGTGGAGGTGCTTCTTGAAAACCTGTCCTCACGGGGGCTCCTGCTGGTCACCACCGTGCCGACCGTCGAGGACGCCGAAGCGCTGCTCCGGCAGGCCGAAAAACTCACGCACGATTGATCGGAAATAAAGCGCAAAACGAAAGAGGGCGGACGATCTGCGGATCGTCCGTCCTCTTTCTTGCTTATTCTGCGGCCCTGAGGCCGAAACATTCTGCAGCGTCAGATGCCGTACAGGTCCTGCACGGCGATCTTCAGTGCGCGCGCATAGCCGGTGAACTGCACGCACGCCCAGTACGGCTCGAGGATTTCCCACCGCTCGAGGAGGGGCAGGGCGGTGTCCGTCACGCGCTGATAATCGGCCTGCGAAAGCCCGGCGGAAATCAGGTCGCTGGAGATGTAGTGCGACAGATACTCCTTCAGAACGTCCGCGTCCCTGTCGCGCAGATCCTCCCGCAGCGGCAGGTGTTCATGCGTGTCGATGATGGTGAGCTGCTCCACAAACTTGTAGAGCTCTTCATAAGGTTGCATGGTTTTCACTCCTCCCCAAAAATGAATATAAATTTGAAACCTCAAATTATGTAGGTGGTTATACCACCACATAGGGATTTAATAAAGACCTCCGAAACCGTTGAAAATAAAGGATTTTTCGCACTCTGCTCGCCTTATCCCTTTATACGATTTCACACCGTTTTACCCTTGCTCCGAGAAGTTATAAGGGCAAAAGCAAGGGAAGAAAAATTGATAACACGATATAACAAGGTGTGGCAATCGGGACACTGTGATGTATGTGCGAATATATGATTTTGGAGGATTACACAATGGAACAGTATATCTATAACGAACAAAACAGTCTTTGGTATGAGCTGCGAGGCGATTATTACATTCCCTGCTTGGAATTACCATCCGAAAAAGAAGAACAGTCTATCGTCATATGGGGCAGCGGCGTTCGCGGTATATCCGTGAGCATAAAAAGGCGCTTTATACCAGCTTTTTAACAATCGGTAAGCTGCAATCCTATCTGCCGATGTTGAGGAACAGGCGCAGGAGCTGTTTGAGCAGCTTATGAAGCAGCGGGCAGAGCGTGGGTGCATTACCGAAACGCTGAAAGCCGACAATCAAATGGAGCGGGTGCAGAGAATGAATGCCCTGCGGTCGGCAGTTATAGAAACCGTCAACGCCGGGGTGATCTTCGTATGAAGAAGAAATACCACCTTTATTTGACGGCAGCAGAAAGACGGTATGTTTTCAACACTCTGCTTGCCTACCGTCATAATCTGATTGCACAGGGCAGAGATACAGACCTTATGGACGAGGTAATGATAAAGTTGCAAAAATGAGCCTGTAACTCTTTCAGACGCAAAATTGAGGGGCAAGGTAGAACACCTTGCCCCTCAAAGTTTATGCTCGAAAAACGGCTTAAAATCACGCTTTTTTGACCTCTAACTATCCACATATCGAGGTGGATAGTTTGATTGGAATACCGTTTTTAGTATAACAGTCGTGCCGTCGAAAACAAGCAATGCAACACTTGCCGGAACAGGTGAAAACAAATCGCACCCAATTTCTTACTTAATCTTTTTCATCAGTACAACTATCCTTTTCCTCACTCTTTTTGCTTTCCGCCCGTAATTGCTTTTCCAGTGCCGACTGCTTGGCGAGGATCGCGTTTACCTTGTCGTACAGATCCTCGATCATAATTTCAGTTTTCAGGTTGACTTTGTAATCGTTTTCGGATCTTTGGCGATCCTTTTCCTCCTGCCGGTTCTGGCTCATCATAATAAGGGGCGCCTGAACTGCCGCCACACAGGAAAGAACCAGATTCAGCAAAATGAAAGGATACGGATCAAACGCCTTGGTTGCCAAAAGGACATTAACGACCATCCAAAGAACAAGCACTCCTGTAAAGGAAAAGATGAACGCCCAGCTGCCGGCAAATTTCGCAATAGTATCGGCGGCGCGCTGTCCTAATGTATACTTTTCTTTTTTGCTTTCCGGCTTGACCGAAATTTTGCTGTCTGCCAACAAATTCAGCACTTCCTCATCGGTCATATCATGGCGGATATCGTTTAGTACTTCTCTTAACAGTTTTCTGTTTTCTTTCATAATCATTGTTCCTCTCTCTCGTTCTTGGTTACGGTATGCAGAAAGAAATCCGGTCCCTTCTCTTTAAACAGCAGCAGCGAAACGCCGACCAGCAAATCGGCGTGTGCGGCGGGCTCATCCAAAGGAATGGCAAAATCGTCCTCTATTCTGCGGATACGGTAAAGCACCGTATTTCGATGGGTAAAAAGGGCATCGCAGGTCTTCTTCAGAGATCGGCAGCAGGTCAGATAATGATAAAGCGTTTCGCAATACTGCGTGTCCTTTTTTTTATCGTGTGCGGCAAGCTCCCGGATTTCTTTTGCGATCAGGTCGCTTCGCCCCTCCAATTCTTTCAGCAGAAGCGGCGTGCGGAGTTGCGCCACCGTGCAGACATTTCCGCCGTGAAAGCGGCGATCCATCATCAGCTCCAGCGCTTCGCGCGCTGTGCGATAGAGGGCGGGCAATTCAAACAGGTCGTCAATCCCGTCCGATATCACCACTCTTAATTGGAATTCCTCCGCCAACACAGAAAAATCATTGGAATCTGTTTTTCCGTGTAAGAATAAAAACACATCACCCCGATATAAAAAAGAATGTGCCTGGGGGAATCTTACGCCGAGTTCATCTTTCAGATGCCGTTTACCGAGATATTCGTTGTGATAGGCGGTCAGATCGATCAGTGCAAAACCTGTGGGATGAAAATCCGCAAGATAAGTACCGGAGGCCTGCAGACGAAAATAAGGTGCCGAGGAAAATCCTCCGTCTAAAAGGTGCATCAGGATATCTTCTGCCGTTTCAAAGGGCTTGTCCTGCCTGCTGGCTTCGATAAAGACCTGCTTTGCCAAAACCTGTTCTACCGTATTCCAGGTTTCCGGCGGAATGCTTTGCAGATGTCCGTCCGTATCCACGCAAATAAGATAGCCCAGCTGCACGCCGGAGCTGATGAGCGGTGCGAAGCGGCGACGGTAATCGCTGCCGTCCAGCTTTATATAGTCTTGCCTCCCGGCAGACAGCGCTTCACTTTGACTGATAACCGCACCGGCCTCATAGGTAATCTCCCCCTGTCTGACGGTATCCTGAAAAAGCGGATCGGTAAAGCCGAGCGGCCGGTGATGTGCCATAACATGAAAGGTATCGTCCAGTACAATCAGAGGACATTCCAGCAGCGCACCGGCGTCGGCAGCCAACGCCTTTAAATCGTCCTGTGCGAAAAATTCTGCCAAAAGTGCGTCGGCACTTCCGCTCTTCCAATTTGCTTGCCCCATATCTATCCCTCCTTCTACTTGTGCAAAAAGCACAAGTGCTTTTTGCTTTATTATACTGCTGTACCATTGTCGTTTCAAGAGCAAAAGATTAAACTATATATAGAAAACAAAGAAAGGTCAATGAAAAGGCGGTGCAGAAGCTTATGACTTCTAAAGCGATGCGTGTTTTGAATATCATTTCCGGTGTGCTTTTGATTGCGATTGGTATCTACTGCCTGTGCAATCAGGACATTGCAGCAGAAACGGCAGGCTTGATGGTCGGCATTTTTATGTTGGCTTCGGGCATTATGGAGATCGTTGTG
This sequence comes from uncultured Oscillospiraceae bacterium, assembly GCA_900552925.1. Lineage (GTDB taxonomy): Bacteria > Bacillota > Clostridia > Oscillospirales > Acutalibacteraceae > Hominenteromicrobium > Hominenteromicrobium gallistercoris. Next base: position 8,416 of record USBH01000012.1, on the reverse strand, counting down.
TTTGCCGCAACGAGCAGGCTGCTGATGGGCTCCGGCTGGTTGTTGCTGGACGGTGTGCTGACAGTAATTTTGTCACTGTTCCTGCTATTCAATGCGTGGTTTACCATGTTGTCATTGCCGTTTTTGTTTACGCTTTGGCTCTTGTTCTCCGGCATTTCACGGTTCGTCAGTGCGTTTGATTTAAAGGCGCTCGGCGTTCGCAAGTGGGGATGGGTTTTAGCTGTCGGTATTATTCTGATGATTGCCGGATTCATCTGCATGATGGATCCGTGGGTCAGCATAACAGCTGTCGGTATGACGGTGGGACTTGTGTTCCTGCTGGAAGGCGTCAGTTCGATTATCTATGCCTGTATTCCGAGAACAAAATAACTTGTTGGAAGCAATGCTCAGGTGCGGTTTACCGCACTGCAAAGCTTTAATATAGAAAAAATTATTTGGAGGAATGTATTATGTTACCCAGCATTTACGGTGAAAATATGTTAGACGATTTCTTTGGCACCAGTTTCTTCGGCGGTCATGATCCGCTGTTCGGTAAGCACGGCAGAAACCTGATGAAGACCGATATCCGCGAGACGGATGACGCCAAGGGTTACCGTTTCGCAGTGGATCTGCCCGGCTTTGAAAAGGACGAGATTCACGTGGATGTCAAGGACGGTTATTTGACCGTCAGCGCCGAAAAGGGCCTTGACAAGGACGAAGAGGACAAGAAGGGTCGTATCCTTCGTCAGGAGCGTTATGCAGGCGCTTGCTCCCGTAGTTTCTATGTCGGCGATGTAAAGCCGGAGGACGTCAAGGCGAAATACGAACATGGTGTTCTGAACATTCTGGTTCCGAAGCATGATCCGAAAAAGCTGACTTCAAGCAGCAAAATTACCATCGAATAATCGTGACCGGGTCTGCCGCCTGCGCAGTGCAGGCGGCAGATTTTTTATAAGGAAGCGAAAACATGAAACAGAAAATTTCACTGAACGGCGTCATTGATATGCATGTTCACACAACGCCGGATGTTTGTCAGCGCACTTATAACGATGTAGAGTTGACCTCCGCTGCCGTTCGTGCCGGGGCAAGGGCGATTGTCATCAAAGGGCATCACTGCTCCACCGTAGCGCGTGCAGCGCTGTGCAACGTCTATAATCGGGCTGCATTTGAGAGCAATGCCTTTGTCATGTACGGCGGATTGGCTCTGAACTATGAAGCGGGCGGGCTGAATCCCAAAGCGGTACAGACCGCACTTGAAATGGGCGCTAAAGTTATTTGGCTGCCAACGGTGGATGCAGAAAACGATTGCCGAAAGCACGGAAGATCCGGCGGCATTCGCATGACGGACGGTCGGGGTGTACTGCTTCCGGAGCTGCGCCGGATTTTTATGCTTATCAAGGACTATGATGCGGTTCTTGCCACCGGACATATTTCGCCGGAAGAGATACGGTGTGTGATAGACAGCGCCCGCAATGTCGGCGTACAAAAGATCGTAATTACCCATCCGGAATACTGGGTCGTAGATATGAGCCTTGAAATGCAAAAGGAACTGATATCGGATTACAATGTTGTTTTGGAACGCTGCTTTATGCAGCCGCTGAAAAGCGGTCAGTGGGTCAGCAATGCAGAGCGTAACCTTGAAGCCATACGGAAGCTCGGAGCAGAGAGCACGATCCTGTCCACCGACTGCGGCAATCCCGCAACACCGCCGTGGGAGGAATCCCTGCGGCAGTATCTGCAGTTTATGGCCGGCCACAATGTCAGCCCGGAAGAGCTGCGAAGTATGACCAAAACCACACCTGCACGGCTCTTGGGACTTACAGATATCCTGGAATAAATGAAAGACATGTTGTGCATTTGGCACAAGCTGTTTTTCTTTTATTGTACCGACAGTTTCTTGTGATTACAAATGAAAAAACTTAAACTATAGATAGTTGAGAAAGACTAAACAGTCTTACTGGAGGAATGAATCATGAAATGCGAAAATTGTGGCAAGAACGAAGCCAACTTCGTATATCGCAGCAGTATCAATGGCAGAACAGAAGAACATCACCTTTGCCAAGCCTGTGCCGACAAGCTGGGCTATACTCGGAGTTTTTTTGATCAGCGGCCGTCCGTGCTTGACAGCTTCTTTGGAAACAATAGCTTCTTTAGCTCCATGCCGTCTTTGATGGGGCGGATGCTGGAGAGTCCTTTTGATGATTTCTTCGACGAAATGCCTGCCATCGGAGCAGCTCCGGTGCAGGAGGCTCAGAAGGAGCGGAAGGACAACCTGATGAGTTGTGAAGATCAGAGCCGTTTTTCCTACCTGCGGCAAATGAATGCATTAAAGCATGCGCAGAAGAAGGCTATTCACGAAGAAGACTTTGAGCGCGCCGCGGAGCTGCGGGACGAAATTCACAAGTTGGAAGAAACTCATAAGGAAGCTGAAGCGTCCAAAAAAGATGATGAGGATCGCAATTAAAGCGTGTATCTAAAGAATAGGCGTACTTTACAATCAAAGAGAGGTATTGCGTTATGGATGAAAATAAATTCACTCCCACTGCGGAAGAAGCTTTGCAGCTGGCTCAGGAGGCTGCAGGCGAACTGGGTCACGGTTACATGGGTACAGAACACCTGCTACTGGGCTTGATGCGTGAGGACGAGGGACTTGCCCATACGGTGTTGACAGAGGCCGGTCTGACGGATGATCTGCTCACGGAAATGATTCGCAAAACCGCCGGCTCCCGCCCTGCGGACAACAGCGGTTCTGCCCAGAACCTAAGCCCCAGAATGAAGCATGTACTGGAAATTGCCATGGAGGATGCCATTCGTGGCGGCTATGCCTATATTGGCACAGAGCATCTGCTGGCTGGTATTCTTCGTGAGGGCAACAATATGGCAGTCCGTATTCTTCGGTCTGCCGGCGTAGATGCCCGTCAACTGTATACAGCATTGATGGATAAACTCAGCGTCGCGTCCCGCACCCAAAGCAGGGGTAGTACCCCGGATGCCGGAGGCAGCGAGGAGAGCGGCAAGAATAAGACCTTGTCGGAGTTTACCCACGATTTGACAGCTGACGCCAGAACAGGAAAATTGGATCCTGTCATTGGCCGTGATAAAGAGATCAAGCGGGTGATCCAGATCCTGTCCCGCCGCAGTAAGAACAACCCCTGTCTTATCGGTGAGCCCGGTGTTGGCAAGACGGCCATTGCCGAGGGACTGGCTCAGAAAATTGCAGAGGGCAAAGTGCCGGAAAAGCTGCTGGACAAAAAGCTGCTCTCTTTGGATCTTACCGGCATGGTAGCCGGTGCTAAGTACCGCGGCGAATTTGAAGACCGTATCAAGAAGGTAATGCAGGAGGCTAAAAAGGACGGCAACATCATCCTTTTCATCGATGAGCTGCACACCATTGTCGGCACAGGCTCCGCTGAGGGAGCCGTAGACGCTGCCAACATTCTGAAACCGGCTCTCAGCCGCGGCGAGATCCAGGTCGTCGGTGCAACAACTTTGAATGAATACCGCAAGTACATCGAAAAGGATGCCGCGCTGGAGCGTCGTTTCCAGCCGGTTACCGTAGGTGAGCCAAGCCAGGAGGCCACACTGGAGATTTTGAAGGGCCTGCGGGAAAAGTATGAGCAGTACCACGGTCTGCACATTACCGACGAAGCCCTGAAGGCTGCAGTGGAACTCTCTGCCCGATATATCAACGACCGGTTCCTGCCGGACAAAGCCATCGATCTGATGGATGAGGCTGCCAGCCGTGTGCAGATGGAGGAAGAAGAACCTTCCGAAGAACTCACAAGCCTTGAAGAGAAGCTCAACGCTCTTGCCGCAGACAAGGAAGCCGCCATTGCGGTACAAGACTTTGAGAAGGCTGCCCAACTGCGGGATACGGAAAAGGACTATAAGAAACAGTTGGAGACCGAGCGCAATAAGCGCCGCAAGAGCAACAAAGAGCACCGGGATGTAAGCGAAGAGGATATTGCCGCTGTTGTGTCCGACTGGACCGGCGTCCCTGTGACACGTCTTACCGAGGACGAAAGTCAGCGTCTGCTGCATATGGAAGATACACTCCACAAACGGGTCGTGGGTCAGGACGAGGCTGTAAAGGCTGTGGCTCGTTCCATTCGCCGCGGTCGTGTCGGCTTGAAAGATCCCAAACGCCCCATCGGCAGTTTCCTGTTCCTGGGCCCTACCGGTGTTGGCAAAACGGAACTGTGTAAATCTCTGGCAGAAGCCATGTTTGGTGACGAAAACGCCATGATCCGAATCGATATGTCCGAATATATGGAACGGCATACGGTGTCCCGTCTGGTAGGTTCGCCTCCCGGATATGTGGGTCACGATGAAGGCGGCCAGCTGACGGAGAAGGTTCGCCGCAAGCCCTATTCCGTTGTGCTTTTCGATGAAATCGAAAAAGCGCACGAGGATGTGTGGAACATCATGCTCCAGATTCTGGACGATGGCCGTATCACAGATTCTCAGGGCCGCACCGTTGACTTCAAGAACACCGTCATCGTCATGACCAGCAACATCGGTGCAAAGGTACTTACCGATGCCGGATCCAAGCTGGATTTTGAAACAGGCGACAAAAAGGCCGAGGCGGATGCCGACAAGGCATATGAGCAGGCCAAGGAAACCGTTCTGGAAGAGCTGCGCCGCACCTTCCGCCCCGAGTTCCTGAACCGTATCGATGACATCATTGTGTTCCGTGCTCTGACCGAGCAGGATATCGAAGAGGTTGCCCGTCGGATGCTCAAGACCGTGGAGAACCGTATGGAGTCCATGGGTATCCATTTGGATGCAACCGAAGAAGCAGTGAAGGAGCTTGCCAGAGAAGGCTTCGACCCCGAATATGGTGCACGTCCGCTGCGCCGAGCCATTCAGAATAAGGTGGAGGACGCCGTGGCTGAGAGAATGCTGGATGGCACCCTCAATACCGGCGATACCGCCAAGTTGGTTGTAGAGGACGACAAACTGGTCGTAACCAAGTGATATCTCTCATAAAGGCTTTGAAGCTGCTATCAATGCGGTTGTTCGTGGAAAAGAAACCCGCAGCGGGAACGCCGACAGATACCTCTGCACCGAGCGGCACTGCCCCGACCGGCACAGCCGCAAGAGAAAATACAGCCGATAAATCCATATAACCATGCGCCCTGTGGAAGGAAACCACGGGGCGCATTCTTTATGTATGCGCCGCAGGCTTCCTGCGGTGTTGTTTTTGTTAAGCTATCGTTCCATGTCATGGGTTTTGCCCTCCGTCTGAAGCTGGCGCAGGTGTTTCAGCACGCTCTCCCGTTTGGGCGGCGCTATCTGTTCTTTTTCGGCGGGTTTTCCTTTTTCCCTGAGATTGCGTTCCCACTCGGCAAGCTCACGGTTGTAGTTTTCTACTACGGCCTCCGCCTTGCGGTAGGTTGCCATGAACGCCTGCACATCGGGATAACCGTCCTTTTTTAAGATTTCGGGCAGTGCTTCCAGCATGGCGGAGATTTTTTCTTCCGTCCGCCGGATTTTTGTTTCCAGCTCTTTTCGCTCCCTGCCTTTGAAAATGCCCTTTGTTTCGGCAAGCTGCGTTTTCAGCCTGGGGACTTCCTCCTGCAAACTGCGGATTTCCCTTGCCCTGTCCTGCACCCGTATCATCAGCTTCTGCATGGTGTGAAACTCCGCCATATCCAGATTGAGCACCGGCTTGGGCGGCAGCTCCGTCTGGCGTATCAGGTTCTGCAAAAACTCCTTCGCTTTGTTTACGATACTGCGGAACAGGTTGGGCAGCCAACCATGTGCCTTAATGGACTGGCTTGCTTTTTGATGGATTTCCTCTTTCTTGACTTCCAGTATCTTTGCCTCCTCTATCCCTGACACAAGCGCCATGTCCGCCGTCCTGTTCCATTCCTGCCTTGCGGCGTTGTCGGCTTCAATCTCGGCGGCTTTGGGATAATTGAACCGCACAGGAAAAATGAAACAGGGGAATCCTTTGGTATAGAGAGGGCCCTGTTTTCTGAATGGGAGGAATTGAATATGAAATTGACCGTTGCGCTGGCGCAAATTCCGGTGACAGACGAGCCGAGCGTGGGCGAGATCAATCATTTCTCGGTGCAGCCGCTGCGGGTCTTCGACTTCAACGGCATTCCCGTCGGCGGGCTGATCTGCAACGACATGTGGGCAAATCCGAGCTGCACGCCGCAGGTGGACCCGAATCTGACCCACCAGCTTTCGAAGATGGGTGCGAAGGTCATTTTTCATGCGGTCAACGGCGGCAGGGACGCCAGCGAGAAGTCGCAGGTCCTTGTGAAGCGGTTCCACGAGAGCCACGTGCTGCTGAAGGCGGAAGCCGATCAGGTGTTCATCGCGACCGTGGACAACAGCGACCCGGAGACGATCCCCGTTTCTTCGATCAGCGGCGTCGCGTCGCCCGACGCGGTCTGGGCGTATAAGCTGCCGGAAACCGGAAAGCAGTTCGGCGTGTACACGATCGAATGGGCGGACTGACGAACCGCACGCGCGGCGTATTTCCGGAAAAAACCTCGAAAACCGCTTGACTTCGCGCGGGGTATATGCTATTATGATACAGCCGCTTATTGCGGGCAGGAAAGCAGCCGTTTGCGCGGCTCGCCCGGCAATAGCGAGTCTATAGAAAAGGCAGGCAGAAATATGTTTGCAGTTATTGAAACGGGCGGTAAGCAGTACAAGGTTCAGTACGGCGACGTCATCTATGTCGAGAAGCTTACGGCCAATGAAGACGAAACGGTCCAGTTCCCGGTCATCGCGATCAGCGACGAGAACGGCACGAAGATCGGCGCTCCGTATGTCGAGGGCGCAAGCGTTACGGGCAAGGTCCTGAAGAACGGCAAGGCGAAGAAGATCACGGTCCTCACCTACAAGCCGAAGAAGGGCGAGAAGCGCAAGATGGGCCACAGACAGCCCTACACGAAGATCCAGATCGAGGCTGTTCAGGGCTGATCGGATGATTCGCGCGGAATTTTTCGCCGATGCGCAGGGGACGCTGCTCGGCTTTTCGGTTTCCGGCCATGCCGGTCTGGCGGAAAGCGGGGCGGATATTCTCTGTGCGGCGGTTTCCTCGGCAGCGTATATGACGGTCAACACCGTTCTGGAGGTCCTGCACATTGCGCCGGTCTCCCTGCGCGCGGAGGAGGGCGACATGCTGTTCCGCATCGCGGAGCGGGATGCGCGCCCGTGCCAAATCCTGTTGTCCGGGTTTAAGCTGCACCTTCTCGGTTTGGAGGAGCAGTATCCGGAAAACCTCTGTGTGACGTACACGGAAGTCTGAATACAAGCGAAAGGAAGGCTTATACAATGCTTAAGATTAACATCCAGCTTTTTGCGCATAAAAAAGGTATGGGTTCCACGAAGAACGGCCGCGATTCCGAGTCCAAGAGACTTGGCGTGAAGCGTGCGGACGGCCAGCATGTCCTCGCGGGCAACATCCTTGTCAAGCAGCGCGGCACGCACATCCATCCGGGTGAGAACGTGGGCAGAGGCTCCGATGACTCTCTGTTTGCGCTCATCGACGGCCAGGTCCGCTTCGAGCGCATGGGCCGCGACCGCAAGAAGGTCAGCGTTTACTCCATCGAGCAGTAATTTTTGACCTTGGGGGCATACGGAAGCGAATGCCCCGAATACTTCGATGAAAACGGGCTTCTTCGGACTGCGGAGAGGCCCATTTTTCTTGGCCGCATGCGGAACCGAACAGGAAAGGAAAGTATACGGTATGTTTATTGATATTGCTAAGATCAAAGTCAAGGCGGGCGACGGCGGCGACGGTGCCGTCGCGTTTCACCGCGAGAAATACGTGGCCTCCGGCGGTCCGGACGGCGGCGACGGCGGCCGCGGCGGCGACATCGTGTTCCGCGTGGACGACAACCTTTCGACGCTCGCTGATTTCCGCTACAAGCGCAAGTATGCGGCGCAGCGCGGCGAAAACGGCCGCGGAAAGCGCTGCTCCGGCAAGAGCGCGCCGCCGCTCGTCATCACCGTGCCGCGCGGCACCGTGATCCGCGACGCGGAGACCGGGCGCATCATGGCGGACATGTCCACGGATGCGGACGTGGTCATCGCGAAGGGCGGCCGCGGCGGCTGGGGCAACACGCATTTCGCGACGCCGACGCGCCAGACCCCGCGCTTTGCGAAGCCCGGCACGCCCGGCGAAGCGTTTGAGCTGCAGCTCGAGCTGAAGCTGCTCGCGGACGTCGGCCTTGTCGGCTTCCCGAACGTCGGCAAATCGACGCTCGTTTCCGTCGTCAGCGAGGCGAAGCCGGACATCGCGAACTACCACTTCACGACGATCACGCCGGTGCTCGGCGTGGTGCGCATGCAGCCGGGCGTTTCGTTTGTCATGGCGGATATCCCCGGCCTGATCGAGGGTGCGTGGCAGGGCGTCGGCCTCGGGCATCAGTTCCTGCGCCATGTCGAGCGCTGCCGCATGCTGATCCACATC
>USBH01000011.1 GCA_900552925.1 uncultured Oscillospiraceae bacterium | reverse complement strand
TCTACACCGTCTAATTCGTCGGCAGCGTCAGATGTGTATAAGAGACAGGCTCAAGCTGGGCCATGTTCGGGTTGTGCACCTGATAGAGGTCGATGTATCCGGTGCGCAGGTTCGAAAGGCTTGTCTCGATGTCCTGCGCCATGGCCGCCTTCGTGCGCGCCATGCTCTTTGTCGCCAGCACGAAGCGGTCGCGCACGCCCTCCAGCGCTTCGCCGAGGTACGATTCGCTGACCGTGTAGCCGCGCGCCGTGTCGATGTAGTTGACGCCGGCCTCCAGCAGCCGTTCGACCAGCGCCTTTGTCCCGGCCGCGTCGATGCGCTGGATCGGGATGCCGCCGAAGCCCACGCGGGAGACCCGCAGGCCTGTTTTTCCGAGAATGCGATATTCCATTTTTCCGCTCCTTATCCCCGCAGGCGTCCCGCCCGCAGATTTCAAAATTCAATACGATTATACCGCAGGTTCCGCCAAAAGACAACCGTATTCCGCACAAAGCGGCATGTGCGCCGCGCCCTGCGGGAACCGGCCGGCCTTTACCGCACGTCCTCGATCTTGTGCTCGAGCGGGACCTCGAGCAGCGACGGGTTGTTCAGGAACTTCTTGAGGATCTTGAGCGACCGCGCGAAGTACAGGCCGTCGCAGAAGCGCTCGTCGGTGACGAGGCCGAAGCCCATGCGCTTTTCTATGACGATCTGCGTGCCGTTGAACGCGGGCTCGTTCTTCTCCTTGCCGATCGCGATGAACAGGCCCGTCGTGCCGAATTCATAGACGTGGTGGAAGATGTGATTGATGCCGAGCGACCGCAGGTTCGTGATGAAGAGAGACGTGTGGAACGGGCTCGCGTCGATCACCGACTTCGGCAGCGCATTGTGCCGGTCCATGAACATCAGCGTGTTGACGACGAGGCGGATCAGCGGCCCCGGGATGCTCATGATCAGCCCGGCGAGCTTATCCGTCGAGTTCGATTCGCTCTTCTGCGTCGTTTCCTTCAGGATCGCCGCGTTGATCTTTTTGCAGATTTCCTGAATGTCCTCGGTGCCCTCGAAGCAGAGCTTGATCGTCGTGCCGGCCGCGTCGCTGCGCAGGTTCTGGTGCACGACGAAGCTGACCCAGATCTTCGGCCGCGTGTAGATCCGGCCGCGCATCACGAAGCGGTTGAGCTGCGGGCGCAGCGCCACAAGCCGAACGAGCGCCGCGATCATCACGTGCAGGTAGGTGATCTGCTCGCCCTGCGCGCGCCGCATGTTTATATAATTATCCATCCCCGCGCAGGGGATGCTCTCCTCGAACATATTCATCGAGTCCGTCCGGGTGCGCATGATGTACGGGACAATGCGCTGAAAAGGCTCTACCTCATGGACCTGCCGGCCGTCCACTCTTTTTCCAAACATAGTGTGTTCTCTCCTCGGTATTGATTTTGCGCTCACCCGCATTTGTGCCGCATGCGCGGGTTTACAATTCATTGTACACAATTTTACAAAAAAGTACAAGATTCTACACGGTCGCAAACCCGGTTTTTTCGCGTTTTCGGTCGATTTCCGGCGCTTGACACGTTTTTTTTCGCACCCTTATAATGGAATCGAACCCTACTTTCAAGGCACGGTGATTTTATGCGCACCACATTTCGCGGCGGCATCGTCTATACCGGCGACGGTTTTACGGACAGCTTTACCGTCGAAAACGGGCGGTTCATCCGCGTCGGCGCCCCGGACGGGGACGGCGGCGAAACGGTCGACCTCGGCGGCCGGTTCGTCTGCGCCGGCTTCAACGACTCGCACATGCATCTGCTGAACCTCGGGCAGACGCTCTCGATGGCGGACCTCACCGCGCACACCGGCTCGCTCGCCGCGCTGCTGGACGGCCTGCGCAGCTACATCCGCGAGACAAAGCCCGCGCCCGGCGCGTGGGTGCGCGGACGCGGCTTCAACCAGGATTATTTTGCGGACGTGCGCCGCTTCCCGGACCGCTTCGACCTCGACGCCGTCTCCCGCACGCACCCGATCTGCATCACGCGCGCCTGCGGGCACATCTGCGTCGTGAACTCCCGCGCGCTCGAGCTGCTCGGCATCGGCCGCGGCACCCCGCAGCCGGCCGGCGGCCGCTTTTAGGTCGACGACAGCGGCGAGCCGCTCGGCCAGTTTTTTGAAAACGCGCTCGACCTCGTTTTGAAGGCGATGCCCGCGCCCGACGGCGACGGCCTGCGCGCCATGCTCCGCGCGGCCTGCCGCCACCTGAACCGCCGCGGCATCACCTCCTGCCAGAGCGACGACTACGCGGTGTTTCCCGGGCTCGGCTACCGGCCCGTCATGGACGCGTTCCGGTCGATGGCCGCGGACGGCACGCTGACCGTGCGCGTCAACGAACAGGCGCACTTCACGAACCTGCCCGACCTGCAGGCCTTTGTGGAATCGGGCGATTTCAGGCGCGGGGACGAGCGCTTCAAAAACGGCCCGCTGAAAATGCTCGGCGACGGCTCGCTCGGCGCGCGGACGGCGTACCTCAGCCGCCCCTATCAGGACGCGCCCGGCACGCGCGGCCTGCCTGTCTACACGCAGGCGCAGCTCGACGCGATGTGCGCCTACGCCAACGCGCACGGCATGCAGATCGCGATCCACGCCATCGGCGACGGCATGCTCGACCGCGTGCTCGACGCCTGCGAAAAGGCGCTTACCGCGCACCCGCGGCGCGACCACCGCCACGGCGTCGTGCACTGCCAGATCACCCGGCCCGACCAGCTCGAGCGCATCCGGAAGCTCGGGATGCACGTCTACCTGCAGTCGATCTTCCTCGACTACGACACGCGCATCGTTTTCGACCGCGTCGGCCCCGCGCTGGCCGGTACAAGCTATGCGGCCAAATCCCTGCTGCAAAGCGGCGTGACGTTCTCGAACGGCTCCGACGCGCCGGTGGAGGACCCCGCCGTGCTGCGCGGCGTCGAATGCGCCGTCACGCGCCGCAGCATCGGCAGCACGGCGCCGCCCTACCGCCCCGAGGAAGCCCTTTCGGTGTGCGAGGCGCTCGACAGCTTCACGCAGTACGGCGCCTACGCGTCGTTTGAGGAAAACTGCAAGGGCCGCATCCGCGCGGGCATGCTGGCGGATTTCGTCGTGCTCGGGGAAAACCCGTTCGAGACCGCGCCCGACCGCCTGCACGCGATCGACGTGCTCGCGACGTATCTCGGCGGCGCGTGCGTCTACCGGCGGGAGGACGTCCGCTTTTGACCGCGGGCTGTCCCGTACAGTTTATGCCGGAAATCGGGCGAAATATATGCGCTGTTTTCTGTGAAAATCTTGCTTTTCCGCGGGCATAGTGGTAAAATATTTTTATCAATTCACTGAAATTTCATGCAAATTTCAAGTTTCATAAAAAGGAGCTTTGCTATGCTGGAAAAAATCGACCTTTCAAAGAAGATGGGCAAGAAGGAATTCAACACGCTGATGCGCGAGCTGGACGCAAAGCTCGGCCGCCTGCAGCGCGTGTGCAAGGAAAAGCGCATCCCGGTCATCATCGCCGTCGAGGGCTTCGGCGCCGCGGGCAAGGGCACGATGATCAACCGCCTGATCGAGCCGCTCGACCCGCGCGGCTTCAAGGTCTACACAACGCAGCGGGAAACGGAGGAGGAGCGGTTCTACCCGTTTTTGTGGCGCTTCTGGAACACGATGCCCGGCCGCGGCCGCATCACGATCCTCGACCGGAGCTGGTACCGCATTCTGCTCAACGACCGCTTCGACGGCAAGAGCGACGAAAAGAGCCTGGCGACGGCGGCGGATGAGATCAACTCGTTCGAGCAGCTTCTGACGGACGACCACATCGTGCTCATCAAGTTTTTCCTTGTGATTTCGCAGAAGGAGCAGAAAAAGCGGCTCAAAAAGCTCGCCGCTTCGAAGGAAACGGCCTGGCGCGTGACCGAGGGCGACCGGCGGCGCTGCGAGCACTACGACGAATACTTCCGCCTGACCGAGGAGGCGCTGCAGAAAACCGACCGCGACAACGCGCCGTGGACGATCATCGAGTCGGAAAACCGCGAATACGCGGCCGCCAAGGTCATGTCCACCGTCGTCAAGCGGCTTGAGGCGGCCATTGCGGACGCCGACCGCCGCGCGGCGCTGCCGAAGGAGAGCGTCGAGGAAAGCGCGGCCATCTACCCCGACGCGTTCCGCGCCTCCGCGCTTGCCGGCGTCGACCTCAGCAAGTCCCTGACGAAGGAGCAGTACCAGAAGCAGCTCAAGGAGCTGCAGGCCAAGCTCTCCCACCTGCACAACGAGGTGTACCGGCGGCGCATCCCGGTCGTTCTCGCCTTCGAGGGCTGGGACGCCGGCGGCAAGGGCGGCGCCATCAAGCGGCTGACGCAGGCGCTCGACCCGCGCGGCTACGCGGTGCAGCCCGTCTCCGCGCCGAACGACCTCGAGAAATCGCACCACTACCTCTGGCGCTTCTGGACCAACATGCCGAAGGCCGGCCATTTCACGATCTTCGACCGCTCGTGGTACGGCCGCGTGATGGTCGAGCGCATCGAGGGCTTCTGCTCCGGGGAGGAATGGCGGCGCGCCTACACGGAGATCAACAACATGGAGGAGAGCTGGACGAACAGCGGCTGCATCGTGCTCAAGTTCTGGATGCACATCGACAAGGACGAGCAGGAGCGCCGCTTCAAGGAGCGGCAGGAAAACCCCGACAAGCAGTGGAAGATCACCGAGGAGGACTGGCGCAACCGCGCGAAGTGGGACCAGTACGAGGTGGCCGTGGACGAGATGCTCGTGCGCACCTCGACGACCTACGCGCCGTGGATCATCGTCGAGGCGAACAGCAAGTATTACGCGCGCATCAAGGTGCTGAAAACCGTGGTCGGCGCGATCGAGGACTACCTGAAAACGCACAAATAAGCGCAGAAAAAGCCGGGCTGCAACCGATAAGCAGTCCGGCTTTTGCGCTTACTCTATTACGTTTTCACACATGTTTGACCTATTCTTTCCCGCAATCAATAAACAGCTTTCAGATATTGGTACCTGCATCGGAAGCATTTTTAACAAATCCAAAAAGCCGTTCTATTCTTCCTACGGTTTCGTCAACGGTACTTGCAGGCGTTCTTTCAATCCAATAATAGCTGCTGGCCTTAATATCTCTATATCTTTTCTCATTCAGGGCTTTCAAGGTTGCGTTGCATATAGTCTTGGCTTTTTCGACATCCGATGCGCTGTTTATAAAATCCCTAAATCCCTGATGATCCGGACGATTGCAGTACTCCTCAACCAAATTCACTGGTTCTTTGATCAAAAAGACTATCCTTGATGCATCCGTTATTCGATCGGCTTCTTCCAGCGTTAAATGGCAGTCACACAATACAATTTGATTTTGTGAAAGACGAATCAAATCCAGCAATACAAAGTCCAATTGCTCCCTTGTGTTATCAATCAGCCACTTTTTATATTCCTCTACAGTACGTCCAAAAAAAGCATCCGCATCGTTAAAGGCTTCGTTCATAGATGGCTGAAAAGCAGGATTCGAAATTTTCTGATGCTTTTCAAATTCCTCATCCATATCATAGACGAACAAATTATGCCGTTTTGCCAACTCGCGCGAAATCGTTGTCTTCCCAGCACAAGGCGTTCCCGTTATAAAATAAACATTTTTCAAATATTCACGAATCACATTGTCTTGAAATATCATTATAGGATCTCCTTAATTAAATATTTTTAGCGGCTTATCCGTACATAAAACTATTTAATTAAGTTTTATGTACTCAGATATTTCTCAACCTTAAGAATGCCACCATATTTTCCACCTCCAAAAATTTCAGCTTACTGATTTCGCTCACATTATAACAACTATAACATGCGTTTTACAAGCATAAAAAACATCCTATGTGCTAAAAATAGCAGTCAAGATGAGAATACTTTCCTGCCGTTTACAGGAGAACCGTCCCGCTTATGCCACAAAAAAAGAGTGAGAAAACAAGGTAAGTTTTCTCACTCAAATTATGTTGTGCACAGATCGCACGCTCTGCGGCAGTTACCGCTTCGTCGGCGAGCCGTCGGCCGGCGTCTCGCGCTCGTACTCCGCAACCGCCTCGTTCAGCGCTGCGATCTCCTCTGCGGTCAGCTCCCATGCGGTCGCCGCGCAGTTTTCGTCGGCCTCGTGCTTGTTGCGCACGCCCATCAGCGCGGTGTCGACGAGCGGGTGCACCGTGATCCAGTTGACGGCGACCTGCGCCACCGGCACGTTCCGCGCCTCGGCGATCTTATCCAGCGACTTCAGAAGCTTCTGCGCCTTCGAGAACTTCGGCTCCTTGAAATAATCGTAGAATACGAAGCGCATGTCCGACGGGTCCCAATCCGGCAGCGTGCGGATCGTGCCGGTCAGCATGCCCGCGCCGAGCGAGCCGTACGTCATGACGCCGATGTCGTGCTGCTTTGCAAACTCGAGCACGCTGCGCTCGCGCTGGTCGATCATCGAGAACGGCGGCTGGATGACCTCCACATCGCCGTACTTCATGCACTCCTCGGTCTGCTCGATCGAGAAGTTCGAAAGGCCGATGTGGCGGATCTTGCCGCTTTCCTTCAGCTTCATCATCGCGCTCATCGTGTCCTCAAACGGCGTGCCGAGGTGGTCGGGCTTGTGGACGTGGTAGATGTCGATGTAATCGATGCCGAGGCGGCGCAGGGAATCGTCGATCTCCTTCATGATGCTCTTGCCGGAGATGTCGCGGCCGTCCTTCGGCGCGCCCTCGCCCCAGACGAGGCCGCACTTGGTGGAAATGATCAGCTTTTCGCGGTCGTAGCCCTTGATCGCCTCGCCGACGACCTCCTCCGAATAGCCGCGGCCGTAAATCGGCGCAGTGTCGACGATGTTCACGTCGTTGTCGAGCATCGAGCGGATCGCCGCGATCGAATCCTGCCGGTCAACGGCGCCCCAGCCGGAGCCGCCGATCGCCCAGGTGCCGACGGTTGCGACGGACACGTTCAGGCCCGTCTTGCCCAAAGTCTTGTAACGCATACAACTCTACTCCTTTACTTTTCAATACAGATTCGCCCTCCCGCATATTCGGGAATCGCGTTACTTACACTTTAGAGGAAAACGGAGAAAAAGTCAAGGGGAGAGCCGTACGATTTTCAGGAAAATTCACAAATTCCAGCCCGAAAAACCGGCCGTCCCCGCGCACGCGCCGCCTGCGCCCGCACGCCCCGTTCCGCCGCGTCCTCCACTTGTGGACGCAGGTTGAACAACGTGTTAAAAATTCCTTTAAGCGCGCCGAAACCGTTCCGCCGCGCTTGCTTTTCCCCCTGCGCTCCGCTATAATGGAGGAAACCCACGGAAAAGGAGGGTCCGCCGTGATCCTGCTGCTCTGCGGCGCTTCGCACACCGGCAAAACCGCGCTTGCGCAGCGCCTGCTCGAAAAATACAAATACCCGTATCTTTCGATCGACCACCTGAAAATGGGGCTGATCCGCAGCGGCTGCACCGACCTGACGCCCGAGGACGACGACCTGCTCACGCCCTACCTGTGGCCCATCCTGCGCGAGATGATCAAGACCGCCATCGAGAACCGGCAGAACATGGTGATCGAGGGCTGCTACATCCCGTTCGACTGGGCCGAGAGCTTTTCGCCCGAATACCTCGAGCACATCCGGTACGTCTGCCTGGTCATGACCGAACGCTACATCCGCGACCATTTTGACGACATCCTGCGCTATGAAAGCGTCATCGAGGACCGCATGTTCGACGCGGAAATGACGCCGGAAAGCGTGATCGCCGACAACAACGCCTATCTTGCGGGCTGCCGCGCACACGGGCTGCCCACGCTTCTGATTGACGGCGACTATGCCGTCGACATCGATCTCTGAGGTGAACCGCAATGCCAACCGTACTCTTTCACACGAACAACGAAGCCAAAAAGACGCAGATCTTCGCGCTGTGCCGCACGCTGCACTTTGCCGCCCGGGCGATCGCGCCCGGCGACGCCGGACAGGCCGTCGGTACGCTGGCCGGGCTTTCCGCCGGCGCGCCCGTCGAGAAGCTGCCCGCCGGATACGCGCTGCCCGAGGTGCTGATCTTTTCCGGCGACGCGGGCGAAGCGCTCGACGTGTTCCTCGCAGCCTACCGGGAGGCCGGGATCGAGCCGATCGCGCTCAAGGCCGTCGTCACGCCGCACAACACCGCCTGGAGCGTGCGCGCGCTCGTCGAGGAGCTGCAGAAGGAACACGCCGCGATGCGCCTGTACCGCCAGCAAAAGCCGTGACGGCACGCCGCACAAACAACAGCAAAAGGACGGATGGCCCGCCGGGGCGCATCCGTCCTTTTTTCGCAGTTCTATTATTTATTCGTCGAGCGGGTTCGGCCCCACGCCGACGTCGTAGACGTAAATGTAATATCTCGAGTCGGAGACAAGCAGCGCGTAGGCGTCCGCATCGTCGCGGATCGCGTACAGCGTGTAGTAGGAATCGAGCACTTCGCCGTTCTCGAGCTGCTGCACGCCGAGCTGATACGTCGTCTCGGTGATGCGCGACGCGGCGTCCTCATAATCGCCCGCCGCCTCGAATTCATCGAGCGCGCCGGCATAGTCCGCTTCGTCGTACAGCGCCTCGGCCTTCAGGTAGTGCACGCGCTGGATCTGCTCCGCGCAGTCCTCATAGTCGCCGAGCTTCTCGAAGATCGCGAGCGCCGCGTCGTAGTCCGCGTCCTCCACGAGCGCGAGCCCGCGCGCATAGTAGGCCGCGTTGATCTGCGGCAGCAGCGATTCCTCCGTCACAAGGTCGAAGTACTCCTGCGCGTGCGCCTCGTCGCCCGCGTTGTAGATCTCGATACCCTTGTCGCAGAACGCCTGCTGCATCTCCTCGGCATGCGCCGCATTCACATGCGCGTAGTGCTCGGCCGCCGCCGTCACGTCGTCCTCTTCGACGGCCTTCATGCCGAGATTGAAGTAGCACAGCTCGATATTTTCCTGCGTTTCCTTGTAGTCGCCGAGCGGCTCAAGCTGGCTGAGCGCCTCGTTGTACGCGCCGGAATCCAGCGTTTTCAGCGCCTTGCGGTACCTGGCCTCGGTAATCTGCTCGGCCGAATCCGCATAGTCGCCGAGCGCCTCGAACGCCGCGACCGCTTCGTCGTATTTGCCGTCCTCCAGAAGCTGCAGCGCCTTGCCGTACTCGGCCTCCGTGATGCGCTCCGTGCTGTCGCTGTAGCGGCCGAGCTCGGAAAACGCCTCGATCGCCGCGTCGTACTTCCCGCTCTCGAGCAGCGCGGCGGCCGCATCGTAATTGTGCTGCGGTATGAGGTATGTAATCAGCACGACGGCGAACACCGCGGCCAGCGCAAACAGCGGGATCGATATGGACAAGAAGATCTTGCGGTGCAGCCGCTTTTTCCGCGCACGCTCTTCGGCGGCCGCGCGTTCCTCCGCCGCCTTGCGTGCGGCCTCCTCGGCGGCGGCCCGCTCCCCCGCGGCGCGGCGCTCCGCCTCGATGCGCTCCTGCTCCGCGCGCTCGGCCTCCGCCTTCTCAAAGGCTTCCAGATTCTCCTGCAGCTTCTCGCGGTCTTCAAACAGCGCGCGCTGCGGCTCGTAGGCCGCGCCGCAGGCGAAGCATTTTTCCTCCGACGCGCGGTTGATCTCCCCGCAGGCGCAGAGCCAGAGATCCTTATACGTCTCCGGCTCAAAGACGGCCTCCGCCTTTTCGGCGTTCTCGGCGAGCGTGTCCCGGAAATCCCTGCGGTACTGCGCGAGCAGCTTCTCCTCCTCCGCAAACGCACTTTCCAGCGGCCGGCGGGCCGGCAGCGCGTCAAAAAGCAGCGAGGCGCTGCCGTTCCAGACGTCCTCGCCCTCGAACTCGATGCGCTTGATCGCGACGGAAAAGCTGTTCGCCGCCGCGTCGACCGGGATCTCCTCCTCGCCGCCGAAGGTCTCGTCGCGGCCCGCGACCGGCACGAGGTACCGGCGGTCGCGGATGACCTCGATCTCCGTGTTGACCTTGTCGAACACGTGCAGGTCGATGAACAGCGCGGTGATCGCGCGGCTGTCGATGTTGCGGAAGGTCAGGCGCACCGCGCTGCGGGGCTCCTGCTGCGGCGCCGGCTGCGGCGCTTCCGCCTGCGTCTCCGGCGCAGCGGCCGGGATCTGCACCAGCACGCCGCTCTGCAGCACGGCCGGACACGTCTCCTTATACAGATTTTCTTTCAATTCAAACAGCGGCTCCAAATCGGGCATGCGTCAATCCACCTTTTATCTTCCAAGCGGCACAGAATTCTCTTCACTCCTGCGCGATGCGCCGCGCCCCCGCCGTGCCGCACGGCCGGGCGGCCATCGCTTTCCTGCAGCATATGGTTTTATTATACCTGATACGCAGGAAATTGCAAGAAAATCAGGCGAATTTTCCGCAGTTTTTCTCGGCGCTTTCTGCAGAAAAGCGTGCATTTTGCCGGTTTCCGGCGTATAATGGAGAAAAAGCATCTGCCCGTTTTATCAAAAGGAAAGGATGATCTCCATGCATGAACCGATTACCGTCCGCTGGCTCGGCCACGCCTGCTTCAAGGTGGAAAAAGGCGCGTACAGCGTCGTGCTCGACCCCTACGCGCCGGGCAGCGTGCCGGGCCTGCCGGACATCCGCACGGACGCGAACCTCGTGCTGTGCAGCCACGGCCACAGCGACCACGGCTGCGCGGAGGCCGTCGCGCTGCGACCCGCGCAGGACTGCCCGTTCTCCGTCACGAAAATCGAGACCTTCCACGACGCCTGCGGCGGCGCACAGCGCGGCCCGAACACGATCCACGTGCTGGAGGCCGACGGCGTGCGCATCGCCCACTTCGGCGACCTCGGCTGCGCTTTAACCGACGCGCAGGCGAACGCGCTGCAGGGCGTCGACGTCGCGCTGATCCCGGTCGGCGGATTTTACACGATCGACGCGGCGCAGGCCAAGGCCGCGGCCGACCGCATCGGCGCGAAGGTCGTCGTCCCCATGCACTACCGCACGGCGCGGTTCGGCCTGGAGCCGATCGCCACGCTGGACGAATTTCTCCGGCTGTGCGCCGACCCGGTCCTGCTCGACCGGGACACGTTCACCGTCGGCGAGGTCCGCCGCGGCGTCGTTGTGCCGGCCGGTCCTGTGTAAAGCGCCGCGCGCAGAAACGCAGGAGACGCCCGAAAAAAGGAGAGCCGCGCAGGCCCTCCTTTTTTCTTTCGGATTTTTTGCAAAGTGTGCTTGACAAATTATGCAAAGCGTGCTATGCTTAATTTGCAAAGTTAACTTAGCATTTCATTCCCTGCAGGAGCAAAGGACGGTGCATATGAAAACACGGATCCGCGAGCTGCGCAAGGCGCACAAGCTGTCCCAGGAGGAGCTGGCCGACGCCGTAGGCACCACACGGCAGACGATCACCTCCATCGAGGTCGGCAAGTACACGGCGTCCCTGCCGCTCGCCTACAAAATCGCCCATTTTTTCGGCCTGACCATCGAGGAAGTCTTCGACTTCTCCGACCTGGACCTGTAAAGACAAAACCACCCGGAAAGGAACGTGTCCTATGGAAAAATACAGAAAAAGCCTTCGGCTGCAGAGCGTCCTGATCGCCGCCGGCATCCTGTGCCTGATCCTCGTGCAGGTGCTCGCCTTCTGCGGCGTCTTCACCCCCGCCGTCTCCGACGCGCACTGGAGCAGCATGTACGCCGGATTCATCGCCGGCGCGGCCTTCGGCGTCACGGTTCTGTTCATCGTCGGGCTTGTCAAAAACCTGCGCGCGCTGCGCAGCGAAGCCCGCCTGCGCCGCCTCTACGCGAAGAACAACGACGAGCGCTGGATCCAGATCTGCGCCAAGGCGCAGGGCGGCGCCTACCGTGTCTCGCTCCTCGTGCTGCTGCTCGCCGTCATCGTGACCGGCTATTTCAGCATCCCGGTCTCCCTGACCTGCCTCGTCATCGTATTTGTGCAGTCCGTCATCGGCGGCGTGCTCAAGCTCTACTGGGACCGCAGGCTCTGAAAACGGAACAGCCCCGCGCTTTCACCGTGCGCGGGGCTGTTTAGTGTGAAAAATACTTTTTCACACACGATTTGTGCCTTTGCCGCGTCGAGCAAAGCGGCAATCGGCTTCGCCGACCGGCACAAAAAATGAGGATGATGATTTTTATGGCTTTTTATCCCCCGAATGGCCGGGGCCGCCGCTTCCGCTGTGCCGCAAAGCGCGGTTTATTCCGCCCTTGCGGGGATTTCGACGACCGGCGGGGGATTGCCGTAGGTGACCTTCGGGAAATCGATCGGCGCGGCCCAGCGCACCGCATTCGTGATGACCTGCTGGATCTCCGCCTGGTGGTAGACCGGGAACGCCTCGTGGCCCGGGCGGAAATAGAAGACCTTGCCCTTGCCGCGGTGCCAGCAGCAGCCGCTGCGGAACACCTCGCCGCCCTCGAACCAGCTGATGAACACCTGCTCGTCCGGCTGCGGGATGTTGAAATGCTCGCCGTACATCTCCTCGTGCGGGATCATGATCTTCTCATCCAGCCCCGCGACGATCGGGTGGCTCGGGTCGATGACCCAGAGGATCTCCTGCTCGCCGTCCTCGCGCCACTTCAGCATGCCCGAGTTCGTGCCGCAGAGCTTCTGGAAGATTTTCGACGCGTGGCCCGAGTGCAGCACGATCAGGCCCATGCCGTCCAGCACGCGGCGGTGCACGCGCTCGACGATCTCATCCGCTACCTTGTGGTGCGCCATGTGGCCCCACCAGATCAGCACGTCGGTGTTGTCCAGCACGTCCTGCGTCAGGCCGTGCTCCGGCTCCTCCAGCGTCGCCGTCTGCACTTCCATGCCCGCCTTCTGCAAAAACTCGGCGATGCACCCGTGGATGCCCTTCGGGTAGATGGACGCAATTTCCGGAAACTGCTTTTCATGCAGGTATTCGTTCCATACGGTTACGTGAATTGCCATTTTGTTTTACTCCTCTCCAATGTCGATGCCAGTTGATCTTGTGCGCAGCGGCCGCTCAGAAATGGTGTCCGCCGCCTGCTTTTCAAAAAACGGTCTGTCTGCCTCCCTTCCAAAGGAAAGCGGGCTTTTGGCCCGCTGCCGTGCGTGGTGCGGCTTTTCTTTCCTATCTAGAATACTGAATTCACAACAGCCGATCTATAATTTTCCGGTCAGAAAATTGTGATTTTTATGTCGGTTTACGGTTCGCCCGGCGATTTTATGCGGGACAGCTTGATGCGCACCTCCACGATGGCGCCGTAGTTGTCGGCCATGTTGGAAAGGTGGAAGGTCGCGTCGCTGCCGTAGATCAGCTTCAGGCGCTCTTTCAGGTTGGACAGCCCGATATGGCGCCGGCCGTCCCGGTAGATTTCCCGGTCGTGCAGGATGGCGTCCATGACCGCGTCGCTGAACCCTTTTCCCGTGTCGGAGACGCAGCAGTAAAGCCAGATCTCGTTGTCCATGACCTCCTTTGTCAGGAACAGGGAAACCTCCACAGGCTGCTCGTAGATGGCGTTGTGCTGTATGGAGTTTTCGACCAGCGTCTGCAGCATCAGCTTGGGGATGAAGTAATCCAGAAGGTCCTCGTCGACGTCTATGGTGCAGGAAAAGGCGTCTCCGTACCGCTTGTGCTGCAGCTGTATGTACAGCTTTACGTGGTTGACCTCCTCGGAAATTTTCCGCAGGTTGACCGTCGGACCGAACAGGTACCGGATATAGCCGGAAAGATCTTCGAGCAGCTCCGTGATTTCTAGGTTGCCGTCCCGGTCGGCCAGGCTGTGCACCAGGCTCAGGCAGTTGAGGAAGAAGTGGGGGCGGACCTGTTCCTGCAGCAGCTCCAGCTCGGTCTGCTTCTTGGTGATCTCCTGCTCGTACAGGGCGATGCGCATGTCCTTCAGGCGGTGTGAGAGCGTTTTGAACTGCCGGTTGATGATTTCCAGCTCCACAATGTCGTTTTCGTCCAGCCGGTCGAAGCTTTCCTCTTTTTCGGCGTTCTCCAGACCGGTCACGAATTTCGTGAAGGGGTGGAACAACCGCCGGTAGCAGAGCCGCACGACCAGAATGACTTCCAGCCAAAGCAGGACCATTTCTAGGTTGAACAGGCCGAGCTGAAAGTGGATGTTCCGAAGAACCTCTCCGTCCTCCACCTTTTGAATGTACGCGGTGCCGAGGTCTCCGAGCGGACAGGTGTATACCTCGGCGCCGTCGGCGATGGCCTGCTCGGCCTGTTCCCGGTAGGCCTGCGGCGCAATCACGCGGCCGTCGTGCCACCGCAGAAATGAAATGACCGAGTAGCTTTTCGGCATGTCGTTGATTTCCGCAAAAATCTGATTCAGATCGATCAGGCAGGCGAGCATGATCTCCTTCTGCCTGTACCATCCCAGCATGTAGGTTTCCTCTCCGCTTGTCAGTATTTCCCAGCACACCTGGGTGGACAGGGCGTCCTTCTGCTGGCGCAGCCGCTGCTTCACCTGGCCGGTGATGCCGAAATCGTCTGTCGACGCAAAGGAGAGGCCCGTGGAGAATGCGAGCAGGTCGGATGCCGGCCAGTAGAGGAACTGTCT
>USBH01000010.1 GCA_900552925.1 uncultured Oscillospiraceae bacterium | reverse complement strand
TGTGTATAAGAGACAGGCACAGGTACTGCGCGGCCGCAAGCCCGCCGCAGAAGAGCAGCCAGGCGCTCTGCAGGAGGAAATTCAGCACGCGCGACGGCGTGAGCCGCGAGAGCGCCAGCCCGAACGCGCCGGCCGAAAGCGCGAACAGAACCTTGTATACGGTCATCCCGGTCTGTGCAAAATACGAAAAGACCGCTTCAAAATACAGAACGGACACCAGCGGGAACAAGAGCGCCGTGACCGAAACGCGCTCCGCGACCGGCGCCGCCTGATGCTTTGCCATAACCCAAGCCCCCAGAATCGACGAAAAATGTTTGCTTTTAAAAACAGTATACTATAAGTCCGCGGTTTTTTCAACGAAAAACCGCCCGGCGCCGCGCGGTCTGCGGGCCGCCGTTTTCCGCGCCGCACACGGTATCGGCGCGCGTGCGCCGCTCTTTTTTTGCGCCGCTCGTTTATTTCGGCAAAACCGTGGCATAGTAAAGGCAAACGGCGGGACGCCCGCGCGTTTTCAGACCGGCGATGCGCCGAGATACAGAGAAAGGATCGATTGCAATGTTCAAAAAAATCATGCCGGCTGTGCTTGCCGTTCTTCTGATCGGCTCGTTTGCCGGCTGCCAGAGCAAAACGGGCACCACAAGCTCCTCCCTGTCCTCCACGATTTCCAGCGCCGCTTCCGGCGCGAAGGAGGAGGCCTCCAACTCGTCCGCCGAAGCCTCGAAGAACGGCGACGGCGCGCAGAGCGGCGACGGCGCTGAGGGCGCCGCCGCGAGCGGCCTTGGCATGTTCCGCGACGCGCTGCGCGACGTGTACGGCGACAAGTACTACCCGGACACCGAAATGACCGAGGAGCAGATCCGCGAGGAGCTCGGCCTGGATGAATCGCTCTACGAGGAGGTCTACGCGGAGAACACCGCCGAGAACGAGCGCCCGGATACCTTCATCGCCGTCAAGGCGAAATCCGGCAAGGTCGACGAGGTCAAGGAAAAGCTGACGGCTTACAAGCAGCGGCTGATCGATGAAAACAGCTTCGACGCGAACGCCGACAAGCTCAACGCCGCGGAGGTCTACAGCGAAGGCGACTACGTATTCTTCGTGCTGCTCGGCGACGTGGACGACGGCACGAGCTCCGAGGGCTTCGCCGAGGCGCTCGGCAAGGAGGTGCAGCGCGGCATCGACGCGATCAAGGCGGCGCTCGGCGCCCTGTAAAACCGGAAAAAGCCGCGCTTTTTAAAGCCTTGAAAAAGGCCCGCCCGTGTGATATAGTTAGGAAGCAAATGTCACACGATGCGGGCCTTTTGCTTTTATTTCGCGGCGTTCGGAAAAAATCCGCGCCGCAGACAGGGACGGTGATCTTCCGGATGCAGGCAATTTCCGGCTTGCCGCACAGAATTCGTGCGGTCATTTTCGACGTGGACGGCACGCTGCTCGACAGCATGCCGATGTGGAACAGCATTACATACGATTACGCGGCGCTGAAGGGGGTCGCCGCCCCGCCGGGGCTGAGCAAGACGCTCAATTCCCTGTGCCTCGAGCAGTGCGCGGCCTATTACCGCGACGTGCTCGGCGTTTCCGGCACGCTCGAAGCCATCATGGCCGAAATCGTCGACCAGGCGCGGGAGCGGTACCGCACGGTGGTGCCGGAGATCCCCGGCGCCGCGGCCTTCACGGCGGCGCTCAAGTCCCGCGGGATCCACACGGCCATCGCGACGGCCTCCGACATCCGATCGCTCTGGCCCGCGCTCGAACGGCTTTCGATCGCGCCGAACATCGACATTGCGGAAAGCTGCACGACGATCGGCAAAAGCAAGGAATCGCCGGATATTTACCTCAAATGCGCGTCGGACTTCGGCGCGTCGCCTGCGGAATGCGTCGTCTTTGAGGACGCGCTGTATGCGGTCCGCACGGCGAAAGAGGCCGGTTTTTCTGTGGTCGGCGTATTCGACCCGACCCACACCGCCGCGGAGCGCGCAGAGTTCCTTGCGCTGTGCGACCGCTGCATTCCGGACTACACCGGGCTGCTCGGCGAGCTGCTGCCGCCGGAGGACCGGGACGGCCCGTAAGCTTTGGGAATTTGGGGAGGTATTTATGTTTAAAAAATTCAAAGCGACCTTCATCGGCGACCGCGCGTTTTACCGGAGCCTCATGGTGCTTCTGGTCCCGATGGTCATCCAGCAGGGCATCACGAACTTCGTCAGCCTGCTGGACAACGTGATGGTCGGCCGGCTCGGCACCGAGTCGATGTCCGGCGTCGCGATCGTCAACCAACTTCTGTTCGTATTCAACCTGACGGTTTTCGGGGGCCTTGCCGGCGCCTCGATCTTCGGCGCGCAGTTTTTCGGCAAGGGCGACCACCACGGCGTGCGCGCCGCCTTCCGCTTCAAGATCATCTTCAGCACGGTGATGACCGTGCTGGCCATCGCGCTGCTCGCCGTCTTCGGCCGGCCGCTGATCGAGCTGTTCCTGACCGACGACGGCTCCGGCGGCGACCTCGCGCAGACGCTCTCCGAAGCGGAGAACTATCTGTTCGTGATGTTCTTCGGCCTCGTGCCGTTCGCCTTTTCACAGAGCTATTCGAGCACGCTGCGGGAGACCGGCGAGACCGTTTCGCCGATGACCGCGAGCATCCTCGCCATCGTGACGAACTTCACGCTCAATTACCTCCTGATCTTCGGCAGCTTCGGCGCGCCGCGGCTCGGCGTCGTCGGCGCGGCGATCGCGACGGTCATCTCCCGGTATGTGGAGGCGGCCTACCTGATGGTGCAGACGCACCGCCACCCGGACAAATACCCGTTCATCGTGGACGCCTTCCGCAGCCTGCGCATCCCGGGCGACATCGTGCGGCGCATCCTCGTGACCGGCACGCCACTCGTGCTCAACGAGCTGCTCTGGAGCATCGGCACCACGATGGTCAACCAGAGCTATTCGACGCGCGGCCTGACCGTCGTCGCGGCGACGAACATCACGAACACCGCGTGGAACCTCTTCTGCGTCATCATGTTCGCGATGGGCAACGCGGTCTCGATTCTGATCGGCCAGAAGCTCGGCGCCGGGGAGATCGAGGAGGCGAAGCGCACGGACAACAAGCTTCTGTTCTTCACGGTCGCGCTCCACGTCTTCATCGGCGTGCTGATCGCGCTGTGCGCGCCGTTCATCCCGCTGATCTACAACACGGAGCCCGCCGTGCGCACGCTGACGACGCAGCTTCTGCTCGTCGCCGGCGCCGCGCTGCCGCTTCAGGCCTTCGCGCACGTGACGTACTTCACGATCCGCTCCGGCGGCAAGACCTTCATCACCTTCCTGTTCGACTGCCTGTACACCTGGGTGGTCCCGCTGCCCATCGCGTTCTGCCTGTGCCGCTTCACGGACCTCCCGGTCGTCTGGGTGTACTTCTGCGTCCAGTTCGCCGACATCGTCAAGGTCATCATCGGCGTCTGCCTGCTGCGCTCGGGCATCTGGGCCAAAAACATCGTCGACGACACGGCCGCCGAGCTCGAGGCGGAATAGCCGCTGCGGCCGCCATACCGGAGAAAGGAGACAAAACCCATGGAACCGAAAAAAATCGAACGCATCAATTTTCTCGCGCGCAAGGCGAAGGCCGAGGGGCTGACGCCGGAGGAGAAGCGCGAGCAGCAGGCGCTGCGCGCCGAATACATCGCGGCGTACCGGCGGAACCTGCGGGCGCAGCTCGACAACATGGTGCTCGTGGATGAAAACGGCAACGAGCGCCCGCTGAAAAAAAAGAAATGAGCGGCGCGCGGTTTCGCCGCACAGACCGGATTTAACCCGCTTCACACGCATATTTCAACCGGAAACGGTACAATACAGAAACAGAATCCAGAACGGAAAGGACAGCTTCGGCATGGAATCACTCAAGGAACTTTACAGGATCGGCACCGGGCCCTCGAGCTCGCACACGATGGGGCCGGAACGCGCCGCCGCGCGCTTTAAGGAAAAAAATCTGTATGCGGACCGCTTCATCGCCACGCTTTACGGCTCTCTGGCCAAGACGGGCCCCGGCCACCTGACCGACGTCATCCTCGAAAAGACCTTCGCGCCGCGGCCGGTCGAGATCCGCTTCGACTTTTCGGACAAGCCCCTCCCGCACCCGAACACCATGGAGCTCACGGCGATCCAAAACGGGGAAACCGTGGATTTTGAGCGCGTCATCAGCGTCGGCGGCGGCAAGATCGTCGTCGAGGGCGAGGCGCCCGACGTGCCGGCCGACGTCTACCCGCTCTCCAGCTTCGCGGAAATCAAGGCCTACTGCACGGAAAAGCGCATCCGGCTCTGGCAGTACGTCGAGCAGTGCGAGGGAGACGGCATCTGGCTGTACCTCGGCGAGGTTTGGAAGTGCATGAAAAACGCCGTGGCGCGCGGGCTGGAAACCGAGGGCACGCTCAAGGGCGGGCTGGAGGTGCAGCGCAAGGCGAAGATGCTCTACCGCCAGAAGCACATCGACGAGAGCGCCGAGACGCGCGAAAACCGCCTCGTCTGCGCCTACGCCTACGCGGTCAGCGAGGAGAACGCCTCCGGCGGCGTCATCGCGACGGCGCCCACCTGCGGCGCGTGCGGCGTTCTGCCCTCGGTGCTGCTCTACATGCAGGAGCGCCGCGGCTTCTCGGACACCGAGATCCTCCACGCGCTCGCGTCGGGCGGCATCATCGGCAACCTGATCAAGACGAACGCCTCGATCAGCGGCGCGGAATGCGGCTGCCAGGCGGAGATCGGCAGCGCCTGCTCGATGGCCGCCGCCGCGCTGGCCGAGCTGCACGGCATGGAGCTCGACCAGATCGAGTACGCCGCCGAGGTCGCGATGGAGCACCACCTCGGCCTGACCTGCGACCCCGTGCGCGGGCTCGTGCAGATCCCGTGCATTGAGCGCAACGCCGTGGCCGCCATGCGCGCGATCAACGCGCTGAGCCTCGCGAACTTCCTGACCTACACGCGCAAGATCTCGTTCGACGTCGTCGTGCACACGATGTACGAGACCGGGCGCGACCTGTTCTCGAAGTACCGCGAAACCGGCGAGGGCGGCCTCGCCAAGTATTACGGAACCAAGGACGAATAAACCTGAGCGAAGTGCCTCGCACCATCCGGTGCGGGGCGTTCGTGGTTCTTTTTCACGCGTTTTGCACAGTTTTATACGCGCATGTTAATTTTAGATTGGAATTTTATGCGCACTGCACCGCAGTACCCGCAGGCTTTCCCCGCATTTTCCGCTCCGCCAAAAACGAGGAGGCGTCCTTATGAAAAAAGCATTCCGATCCCTGCGGGCCGCGGCGCTCGCGCTCGTTTTCGTCCTCTGCATCGTCCCCGCCGCGCCGGCCCGTGCCGAAGGCGGCGCGCTGACCGGCACAGTCTCGCCGAACGCCTCCGTCCTGCTCTTTGCGCCCTGCGGCGGCACCGAGCTTTTCGCCTACACCGACGGCGGCACGACCCGCGTTTCCGCGGCGGACGGCTCGCGCAGCGCCGCGACCGAATACCCCGGCCAGTACGCTTTCCTGCGCGGCGGCGCCGTGACCGTCGCGAGCAGCCTCGACGACTTCTTCGCGATCCAGCGCTTCGACGCGGACACGCTTGCCGAAACCGACTTCTTCCCGCTTGAAATCCGCGCGGACGACCTGTACGCGCTCGAGACCGACGGCTTCGGGCGGCTGTACGCCGTGCTGTTCAGCGAGCCGAACGAGATCTTCGTCTACGACGCGGCGGGCAGCTACACCGGCAGCCTGCTTTTCGCGGAGCCGGTCCTCGGCATGCAGGTCCTCGGGGAAACGCTGTACGTCTTTCTCGAAGCGCAGGGCGAGCGCATCGCGCTGGACGCGGGCTTCCCGCAGGCCGGCGCCGATCTGTTTTCCTACGCGGCGGACCGCCCGTACCGGGTGTTCGACGCGGAAACGTACATCGACATCGAGGGCAGGCTGTGCGCCATGGACGGCGCCGTGCTGTTTGAGACCGGCATCAACCCGACCGGCATCCTGACCGCCTACGCAGACGGCTGCCTGCTCTGGGCGTCCGACACGAGAACGGTCTCCCGCTACGACACGGCGGACGAAACGGTTGCGCTGCACCCGGCCGAGGGCGTTTTGGAGGCCCTCACCGCGGACGCGATGCTCGTCCGGCGCGACGGCGTCTTCTGCCGCGTGCCCTACGGCGATTTCACCCCGCCGGCCACGCCGACGCCCACCGCCTCGCCCACGCCCGCGCCGACGCCGGACCCGGACCACGTGGAGGTCGTCTTCCGCGACCCGTACCTGCTCGTGCCCGCGGGCACGACGGCCGCGCGGCTGCGCGATTCGCTTGCGCCGGCCGACGTGCAGGTCTACACAAAGAACATGATGGCGGCCGCCGGGAAGCTCAAGACCGACCAGACCGCGATGATCGACGGCGCGCTGTACACGGTCGTGATCCCGGGGGACCTCAATGCCTCCGGCACGGTCAACACCGCCGACCTGCGGCTTTTCCAGCGGTTCCTCGCCGACGACGAGGTGCTTGACGAAGCGGCCCTCTGCGCCGCCGACCTGAACGGCGACGGCACGGCGGACGCGGCCGACCTCGTGCTGCTCTCGGGCCAAATCGCGTAAAGCCTTGACACCGGCCGCCGGCTTGCTGTATAATAACTTCACGCCGGCCGCGGATGGGATCTGCGGCCGGCTGCGCCGAGGTGTAGCGCAGATGGTAGCGCGCTTGGTTTGGGACCAAGATGCCGCAGGTTCGAATCCTGTCACCTCGACCAGTTTGAATGTTCATAACGCAACTGAACATTCCTATGTAAAGGAGTAGTCCGAAAGGGCTGCTCCTTTTCTCGTTTATCCGGCTTTCCCAACCAGATATTCTATTTCTACGCCCTGTCTGCTGTTGAGAACGACATTCCCCGGCAAAACAGGGCTGTGCGGTAAATCCCGTACGCCGACAAACTTGTAATGGATCACAAGGCGCTGCGTCCTGTTTTTTCCTGTCCCCTGAATGTGGTACACGTCAATCCGCTCCACCAGTTCGTGAAGCATGGTATGGCTTTGTGGGGGCCCCGACAATAGCGGCGTGTTCCGGCGTTGGCACGCTCCCCGCAACTTTGGGACATTTTGTCCCGAAGTCCGGTTCCTTGCGGTGCTTCCCCAGCCGGGTATTCCTTTTCGGACGGTCATTCTGTTTTCAAGGTGCTGTCCATCGATGAACTATCCTAAGTCTACACGAAAAAAATGCAATCCCCGGAATTTTGCGAGAATTGCATTTTGATGAAGTTTACACTTTGGAAATTGCATTTTTGCAATCATCCTGTATAATGGAAGTATGCGGAGGAGGTGCGTGTCTATGGCTTTACCCGGAACACCCGGACAGCGGATTTCCGATTTATGCAACGGGAACCACATCACACAAAAGGAACTTGCGGAGAAGATAGGCGTTTCCGCTTCCCAGTTGAGCCGCATTGTCAGCGGCGAAACGAGAACGGTCAGCAGTGATATTCTCATAGGTGTGGCAAAGGAATTTAAGGTATCGACAGACTACATACTGGGCTTGTCCACCGTGAGCGTCCGTAAAAGCTATGGAGGTGTCTTATTGAAACATACTATTGGCTGTTCCGCTATATGGACTGTTATGATTTTATTCATCCTTGTTTTAGTACCGTGTACAGCTTTCGCATATAATATACCGGATTTCGATACAATTAACGAACAGCTCGAAGCAGATGTCAAGGCGTTTCATATTCCAGGAATGGCAGTGATTGTGGTCAATAAAGACGAAGTATTATTTGCCGAAGCTTATGGTAATTGCGAAAGTATTGATACGCCTTTTATCATAGGCTCTATGAGCAAATCTTTTACGGCATTGGCAATCATGCAGCTTGTTGAGCAAGGCAAGATCGATTTGGACACACC
Source organism: uncultured Oscillospiraceae bacterium (assembly GCA_900552925.1). Lineage (GTDB taxonomy): Bacteria > Bacillota > Clostridia > Oscillospirales > Acutalibacteraceae > Hominenteromicrobium > Hominenteromicrobium gallistercoris. The sequence goes on along the minus strand of USBH01000010.1, from coordinate 6,843 downwards.
AATTTCAGACTACATTGAGGTGTCGCAATATCTAAAGAACGCTTTGGATGGCAACAGGATTACAGTTAGACAGTTACTTAATCATACAAGTGGGCTTGGTACTTACCAAAGATTTGGGTCCGCAAAAATTACCGACAGCTATGGTAAATTTGAATATGCAAATGTAAATTACGGTTTGCTCGGAAAGATTATAGAATCAGTAAGCGGTAAAAGTTATTCAGATTATGTAGAGCAGTATATCTTTTCTCCACTTGACATGGAGCATTCATCAGCTACATTCGATAACAGTAAGGCTGACGGGCTTATTGCCGGATATAGAAATTATTTCGGCATACCTATCGCAGGAGAACCCGACTATCCCGATGACCGTTCATGGTCAACCGTCCCTGCTGGATACATAAGTTCTTGTGCCTCGGACTTGGGAATTTATTTGCAGATGTATCTGAATAACGGCAGCGGCATTATCAGCCAGGACAGCCTTGACACTATGTTTTATGATAATGTGCCGCAAGATGAAAACAATCTGTATTTCTATGGAATGGGTTGGGTCTTATCCAATGACTTTGATGAACCAGTTTTCAATCATTCTGGATTAGTCGAAAATTACACATCTAATATGTTTATTTTTCCAGAAAGCGGAATTGGTATCGCAGTTTTGGTGAACATGAACGACTATCTTGTGGGCAACAATCTAATTAACAATATTATAATGCATCTTCTTGGAAAAGAAATGACAGAAGCTTCAGGTAATCTTTACATCAATTACCATACACTGCTCAATCTGTGCTATCTTTTGGTAATATTAGTTGCTGTATTCCCGATACTCTTTATTAGGAGATGGAGAAAAAAGAACCATACAAAGAAACAAATTGTTATAGATATTTTTACACATGTCATTTTGCCTATAATCCTAGTACTTTTGCCTTATTTAGTGGGGGTTCCTCTTTGGGTGGTGTGGTACTTTGTGAAAGATCTGTTCTTTGTTTTAGTTGTAAGTGCGTTCTTGTTGCTCAGCACTGGGATATATAAAGCTTTTGTAGTATTGGGATCGAAAAGTACTGAAGATTAATTTGAAGGATAATATCAAAGCTACCGTAGTAACATAACCGGCCTCAATGTCCTCAATCATCTCCTGAAAGCCGGGACGGTTGAAGTTTGTACCTGTATAACCATCATCCACATAGAATTTGGGATTCGGAAAATGATAGTCTTTGGCATATTTGGAAAGCAGCTTTTTCTGGAAAGCGGTTTGTCAAGGGGAGATTACCCCAATTATATCTTTTTTGAGTGTGTGAACTATCCGCTCTCTATATGTTCAGACGGTAGACAGTAAGTGCATACCGAACAATTCTTGACAAAACATCGTAGTTAGCATATACTAACTATCGGATAGATAATTTACCTGTATTAGTGGGAATTAAAATTGCTCCGGCGGACGAAGGACAGGAGGGATACAAGAATGGGGCAATGATATTTTGGAGCCTACTCACCCCATTTTTCGGTACCGCCCTGGGCGCTGCCTGCGTATTCTTCTTGAAAAAGGGTCTGGGGGATCGGGTGCAGCGCGGACTGACCGGTTTTGCCTCCGGCGTTATGGTTGCTGCGTCCATCTGGAGCCTGCTGATCCCCGCCATGGAGCAGTCCGCCGGGGTGGGAGGATGGGCATTCCTGCCGGCGGTCACCCTCCACAACATCCCCGAGGGAGCCATCATCTCCATGCCCCTGCGCTCGGAGGGGATGGGCAAGGCCAAAGCTTTTGCCGGAGGCGTGCTCTCCGGTGTGGTGGAGCCGGTGGGGGCGCTGCTGACCATCCTGGCCGCCGGGCTGGTGGTCCCGGCCCTGCCCTATCTGCTGAGCTTTGCCGCCGGCGCTATGCTCTATGTAGTGGTGGAGGCGCTGATCCCGGAGATGTCCCAGGGGGAGCACTCCAATGTGGGGACGCTGGCCTTCGCCCTGGGCTTCACTTTGATGATGGCATTGGACGTGGCGCTGGGTTGAGCAGGACAGCCAGAATAGTTGCGCTTTTTTATATTCGTGAGTTAGCTTTCTCTAACTTTTTTAGACAGACAGGAGGGACATACAATGTGGAAATACACAGTTCAGGTCAACGGAATGATGTGCGGCATGTGTGAAAGCCATGTGAACGACGCGGTGCGGAAGGCGTTTCCGGTGAAGAAGGTCAGCTCATCCCGGAGCAAAAAGGAGACCACGGTGATCGCGGAGACGGAACTGGACGAGGATGCCCTGCGGGCGGCCATTTCCGCCACCGGCTATGAGGTAGGGGAGATCCGGAAGGAGCCCTGGGAAAAGAAGGGGCTGTTCGGCCGGTAAGCGGCGAGGCATGGAGAGGAGGCGGACGAATGCTGGCGGAATTTCTGGAGGGCCGGGGGGACTGGGCACAGGTGATGCCCGGCGCTCGGGCCTGTTTGTTCTCCCTGCACGATGAGCCGGTTTCCTTGCCCCTCCGGTTGGAGCCCCTCCACTTCGAGGCCCTGTTCTGCCTGGCCGGGTCAATTACCCTGACTCGGAGGGACAACACAATACTGACGGCATCCGTTCGGCAGGTACTCCTCCTCACTGACCTCTCCGATTTGTCTGGAGCCAGCGTGGACGCCCCTCTGGCGGGCATTCTGGTGGCGGTGGATGCCCGGGGCGCCCGGGAGAGCCTGCAAACCATCTGCGATCTGCTGGGCGGCCTGACCTTGGACACAGGGCGAGTGCGGCACTGGATGGCCAGCCGGGGCGGCTGTGCCGTGGAGGGGCCAACCGACTGGAGCCGGGCGGCCTTTGCCAACCTGGGCTGTCTCCCCCAGAGTGAGCGTGCGCGCTGGTGCGTGTGGAAATCGGTGGAGCTGCTCTATCTGCTCTGCAATCCGAAAGAACAGGAGGACGCAACTCTGGCGTTGGAACGTGAGACGGCGCGGAGGTTGGCTGAGATCCGCCGGTATATGGAGGAGCACTTGGACGAGCCCCTGACCATTCCGTTCCTGAGCCGCCGGGCCTGTCTCTCCACCACCACATTCAAGGAGGGCTTCCGCCGCCTGTACGGTCTCCCTGTTCACACTTGGCTGCGCCAGCGGCGGATGGAACGGGCGGCGGAGCTGCTGCGGGACTCCTCCCTCAGCGTGCTGGGGGTAGCCCAATCGGTAGGATATGGCAGCGCCAGCCAGTTCTCCGCCGCCTTTCACCGGCAGTACGGTATGACACCGGCCAAGTATCGAAAAATGTCCGGACCGGCATAACCTTGTCCGATTTGGTGATACAAGGAGTTCTTCCTCTGCTATAATATCTTAATATGCGAAGGGACGAGTTTGTTTCCGGACAGGAGGAAATTGGAATGAAACAACATCGCTTCTGGGCCTGGGGTGCCGTGATCTGCATGGTCATGGTGATGATCACCGGCTACAAACGCAAATAAGTATATCGCAGAAAGGAAGAAATCCCCATGATGAAACACTATGTCAGACTGGCCTGCTTCGTGGGCGGCACCCTGTTTGGCTCCGTCGGCATCAAGCTGCTCACCAGCAAGGACGCCAAGAAGGCCTATACCCACATCACTGCCGCCGGCCTGCGGATGAAGGACAGCGTAATGGAGACCGTTACCTCTGTCCAGGAGAACGCCGCCGACATCCTGGCCGCCGCCAAGGACATCAACGAGGCCCGGGCCGCCAAGGAGGCCGAGGCCCAGGTAGACGGCCAGGAGGCTTAAAAAACTGCGGAAGGGAGCCGGTAAGCGGCTCCCTTTTTCCATGAGGAGAGATCGATTATGAGAGCGACCATCGTACATGAGAGCCGGGGCCGGATGCGCCTGCGGCTCCGGCAGAAAACTATGACCCTCCGGCAGGCAGACCTGCTGGAGACCTGGCTGAAGGGCCAACCTTGGACGAGAGAGGCCGTGGTTCATGAGCGCACCGGCTGCGTCATCGTGACCTACGCGGGAGATCGGGAGACGGTGCTATCCGCTATCGGCGGCTTCACCTGGGCCGGGGCGGAGGAAGCGGTTACCCTTCCCAGCCACAGCACCCGGGAACTGAACCGGGAGTTTCAAGAAAAACTGGTGGGCAAGGTGCTGATGAAGGGGGCCGCCGCCTTGTTCCTGCCCGCCCCGCTGCGGATCGCCCGGATAGTCTGGCACATGGTCCCCTTCCTCCACAAAGGGCTCCGATGCCTGGGGCGGCGGAAAATCAAGGTGGAACTGCTGGATGCCCTGTCCATCGGCATCTCCGCATGCCGCCGGGACTTTGGAACCGCCGGCACCGTCATGTTCCTGCTGGAGATCGGCGAGTTGCTGGAGGATTGGACGCGGAAGAAGTCCGTGGCCGACCTGGCGGAAAGCCTGTCCCTCCATGTGGATCGGGTGTGGCTGAAAACTGAGGCCGGCGAGGTGCTTACCCCAATCGGACAGATCAGGCCTGGCGACCGGGTGGTGGTCCGGGCCGGGGGCGTTATCCCCCTGGACAGCGTGGTGGCGGAAGGGGAGGTCACCGTCAACCAGGCATCCCTCACCGGCGAGTCCGTCCCTGTGGCCAAGCATTCCGGCGGCGCGGTGTACGCCGGAACCGTGGTGGAGGAGGGCGAGTGCGTCCTGGAGGTAAAACAGGTCTCCGGCCAGGGTCGCTACGACCAGATCGTGGAGATGATCCAGCGGTCCGAGCAGATGAAGTCCGCCGCCGAGGCCAAGGCATCCGGCTTGGCGGACAAGCTGGTTCCCTACACCTTCGCCGGGAGCCTGCTGAGTCTGGCCCTCACCCGAAACGTGACCCGGGCTCTGTCGGTGCTGATGGTGGACTTCTCCTGCGCCCTGAAGCTGGCCATGCCCCTGGCTGTGCTCTCCGCCATGCGGGAGGCGGGACGGGAGCATATCACCGTCAAAGGCGGCAAGTTCCTGGAAGCCGTGGCCAAAGCGGACACCATCGTCTTTGACAAGACCGGCACCCTCACGCACGCCTGCCCCCGGGTGGCCAAGGTCATCCCCTTCCACGGCAAGGATGAGACGGAGATACTGCGCCTTGCCGCCTGCCTGGAGGAGCACTTCCCCCACTCTATGGCCAACGCCGTGGTGGAGGAAGCCCGCCGCCGGGGGCTGAACCACGAGGAGCGCCACGCCAAGGTGGAATACCTGGTGGCCCACGGCATCGCCAGCTCGGTGGATGGGGAGCAGGTGCGCATCGGCAGCGCCCACTTCATCTTTGAGGATGAAAAGGTGATCATCCCGGAGGGCGAACAGGCCAAGTTCGATGCACTGCCCCCGGAATATTCCCAGCTCTATCTTGCCATCGATGGGGTGCTCTCCGCTGTAATCTGCATCTCCGATCCCCTGCGGAAGGAGGCGAAGGATGTGCTCTCCACTCTGCGGGACTTGGGAGTGAAAAACGCTGTTATGCTCACCGGGGACAGCCCCCGCACCGCCGCTGCCATTGCCAAGGAATTGGGAGTAGACGACTTCCGAGCCGGAGTGCTCCCGGCGGACAAGGCGGAGTATGTGGCCGCCATTCGGCGGGAAGGGCACACCGTCCTCATGGTGGGGGACGGTATCAACGACTCTCCGGCCCTCTCCGAGGCGGACGCCGGCATCGCCATCAGTGACGGGGCGGCCATTGCCAGGGAGATCGCCGACATCACCATTGCTGCCGACAGTCTGTGGGAGCTGGTGCGCCTGCGACAGCTGGCCATGGGCTTAATGTACCGCATCCAGAACAACTACCGCTTCGTCATCGGCTTCAACGGGGCGCTGATCGGCCTTGGTGTGGCAGGCATCCTGCCTCCCACCACTTCCGCCATGCTCCATAACCTGTCCACTCTTGGGGTGAGCCTCCACAGCATGAGCGCCCTGCCAGTGTTAAAACCAGAAAAAAGGCTTTGAGTATGAAGCCCGGTGCCGCGCCGGGCTTTTTTCATTTCCCTCTTGACAAATTGCAACATCAGCTATATTATAACAATGTTATATAACGCTGTTATAAGGAGAACCTTCCATGGATGAAAAATTGACCGCCACCCTGGAGAAGATCCAGGAGGCCGCTTTGACAGAGTTTCTGGACAAGGGCTTTCTGGGGGCCTCCCTGCGGCAGATCGTGAAGAACGCCGGGGTGACCACTGGGGCGTTCTACGGCTATTTCTCCAGCAAGGAGGCTCTGTTCGCCTCCATTGTGGAGCCCCACGCCAAGGCTTTGATGGGCAAGTTCATGGAGGCCCAGACCTCCTTTGCCGAACTGCCCGAGGAGCAGCAGCCGGACCACATGGGGGTGGAGTCCTCCCACTGCGTTCACTGGATGGTGGACTATATCTGCCAGCACCGGGAGCCGGTAAAGCTGCTCCTCACCCGCGCAGAGGGTACCAGCTACGAGCACTTCGTCCACAACATGGTGGAGGTGGAGGTGGAGTACACCCTCCAGTACATGGAGGTGCTCCGCCACCTGGGGAAGGACATTCCCACGCTGGACAAATCCCTGTGCCACATCATCGCCAGCGGGATGATGGGTGGCATCTTCGAGATCGTGGTCCATGATATGCCCCGGGAGCAGGCTCTGCGGGATGTGGATCAGTTGCGGGACTTCTACACCGCCGGATGGCTGAAACTGATTGGGGCGTAGCCCCTGTCTTTTTTAGATAGCAGTTAGCAATAACTAACTTTTTTTTAACAAGGAGGGATCACCTTGAAGCAAAAGAAACCAAGCAGTCTTGCCCGCATCCTAAGCTATGCGGGTGGGCACAAGAACCTGACGATCCTGGGCTGTGTCCTGTCCGCCCTGTCGGCGGTACTGGGGCTGGCGCCGTACCTGTGCGTCTGGCTGGTGGCCAGGAGCGTACTGTCCGCCTGGCCCAGCCTGGACGGGGCCGGGGACC